>URYO01000001.1 GCA_900552195.1 uncultured Sutterella sp.
AACACATCAGACAGGCGAACAATAGGGAAAAAGCACCGATTTACTGTATTCCCGGAGAAAAACGAAATCTTTAATTTCGGGAAAAGCGTTCCAGCTTGTGGGAATGCAGTTCTTTTTTGAGTGACTTTCAGTTTTTGAAAGTTTGTATTAACCGCCACCGGACATAAACCGTGAACGCGAAAAAAATTTACTTGAAGACTTTTGGCTGCCAGATGAATGAATATGATTCCGGCAAGATCGCAGATATTGCTAAGGCAGCTGCCGGTTACGAAGTAACCGACGACATTAACGAGGCCGATTTAGTTGTTTTTAATACATGCTCTATTCGAGAAAAGGCTCAGGAAAAAGTATTTTCCGACCTCGGACGAGTCAGAGAACTGAAAAAGACAAAGCCGAATCTTAAGATTGCCGTGGGCGGCTGCGTTGCCAGTCAGGAAGGCGGCAACATCGTCCGCCGTGCTCCTTACGTCGATGTGGTTTTCGGGCCGCAGACTCTTCATCGCCTGCCGGAGCTCCTGGAAAAAAATGAAAAAGAGCACCGTCCGCAGGTCGATATCAGTTTCCCGGAAATCGAAAAGTTTGATCATCTGCCGACTCCGCACGCCGATGCGGCCACAGCGTTTGTTTCCATTATGGAAGGCTGCAGCAAGTACTGCTCCTACTGTGTCGTGCCGTATACGCGTGGAGAAGAGTTTTCCCGTCCTGTGGAAGATGTCCTTGTCGAAATCGCCCAGCTTGCCGCTCAGGGCGTAAAAGAAGTCACTTTGCTGGGGCAGAACGTCAACGCCTACCGCGGCGAAGGCCCGGACGGCGAAATCGTCGACTTTGCCCTGCTGCTTGAATATGTGGCAGAAATCGACGGTATCGAGAGAATCCGCTATACAACGTCCCATCCGAAAGAATTTACCAACCGTCTGATTGAGGCTTACCGCAAGATTCCGATCCTGGCTAATCACGTACACTTGCCGGTTCAAGCCGGCAGCGATCGTGTCTTGGCCGGTATGAAACGCGGTTACACAATCCTTGAGTACAAGTCCATCATTCGCAAGCTTCGTGCGATTCGTCCGGATATCAGCATCGCGACAGACCTTATCGTCGGATTCCCGAATGAAACGGAAGAAGACTTTGAAAAAACGATGAATCTCATCAAAGAGATTAAGTTTGACGCCAGTTTCTCTTTCGTCTATTCCAAACGCCCGGGTACTCCTGCAGCCGAACTGCCCGACGACACGCCGCAGTCCGTCAAACTTGAAAGACTTCAGAGACTTCAAGCATTGAATACTCAGCATGCTCAGGAAATTTCGCAGTCGATGGTCGGAAGCGTTCAGCGATGCCTGGTTGTCGGAGAAGCGAAGAAGGGCGAAGGAAAGCTCTCAGCCCGTACGGACAACAATCGTATCGTTACCTTTAATGGGCCCGAAAACCTAATCGGTCAGATGGTAAACCTCAAAATTAATGAGGTTTATCCGCATACCCTGGGAGGGGAATTAGTTTAAATGACTGAAGCTAAAACGAAATCCGATCAGACCTCTTTAAGCTTAGATCTTCAAATCAATAACAGTGATTTGTCTAGTTTGGTCGGACCGTTGGATTCAAATTTAACCCAGCTGGAAAATTTCTTGAATGTGGAAATTTCCCGCCGCGGTGCGTCCTTCGGAGTTAAGGGAACACAGGCAAACTGCCGCAAGGCCATTCAAGCTTTGACGGATTTGGCTGCCATTGCAGAGCGTAAAAGCGATGAACTGACGGCAGAAGATATCCAGCTCTATCTTGTAGGTCAGAATGCGCCTGTACAAGAGTTGGCTGCCGAAGAGCCCGTTCCCGAGCTTCGTACCAACCGTAAGGGACTTCAGGGACGGACGCCGATGCAGCGAACCTACATTCGCAACATCTTGTCCCATGATGTCTCCTTCGGTATCGGACCGGCGGGCACCGGCAAGACCTACTTGGCCGTTGCAGCCGCTGTCAGCGCTTTTGAAAAAGGCGAAGTCGAAAGAATTGTATTAACGCGTCCGGCAGTTGAAGCCGGCGAAAAATTAGGCTTCCTTCCCGGAGATCTAAGTCAGAAGGTCGATCCTTATCTGCGTCCGCTCTACGACGCTTTGTTCGACCTACTGGGTACGGAAAAAACGCAGCGCTTGCTGGAAAAGCAAAAAATTGAGATTGCGCCTTTGGCTTATATGCGCGGCCGTACTTTGAACGCTTCTTTTGTTATTCTTGACGAAGCTCAAAATACAACTCCGGAACAGATGAAAATGTTCCTGACACGTATCGGCTTCGGCTCCAAAGCTGTCATTACGGGAGATGCTTCCCAGATCGACTTGCCGAGAGGCCAAAGAAGCGGGCTGATCGAAGCCTCGCACATTCTTCAGGATGTACGAGGAGTCTCTATGACTTATTTCACTTCGGCCGATGTGGTTCGCCATCCTCTTGTTGCTCGTATTGTCGAGGCCTACCAAAAAGCCGAGAAGAGAGAATACCAACATGCGTAAACCCCATGTATTGAGCCTTTCCGTCCAAAATCTTGCACATTTTCCTCAGCTTCCGTCCAGAGGGAAAATTCAGCGCTGGATCAGCCGAGCCTTGGAAAACGATGCCCAAATTACTGTTCGTTTCGTTGAGGAAGAAGAGGGCAGGGAGCTCAATAAAACATATCGGGGTAAGGATTACGCCACCAACGTTTTGACATTTGACTATCAGGTTGAGCCTGTTGTGGAGGCCGACCTGGTAATCTGTGTGCCCGTGCTTGAAAAAGAATCCAAGGACCAAAACAAAACTTTGGAAGAGCACATGGCCCACCTTCTCGTCCACGGGACGCTGCATGCGCAGGGCTATGACCACATGGACGACGAAGAAGCCGAGGTTATGGAACAGAGGGAAACCGATGTTTTAGTTGATCTGGGCTTTGATGTTCCGTATCCTGATCGAAACTACACTCCTCAGCCGTTGGCTTAGGTCAATCAACTTAGAGAAATCTGTACTTAGAAATGGCGGACAATAAGACTGACGAACCCAAAGAGAAGAATTTTTTTGAGAAGCTCTCGGATCGATTTTTTCATGATGACGCACCTGAGACTCAAAAAGAACTCCTTGATGATCTTCATATAGCACACGACAGAAAGCTTCTGACAGACAACGGCATGCACATGATCGAAGGTGTCATGCGCGTCAATAGCCTGCGTGCAGAGGATTTGATGGTTCCTCGGACACAGATGATTGTGATTGATATTTCTGAGAACTCTCAGGATTGGATCAAACAAGTCATCGCGGCCGGACACTCTCGTTTTCCTGTCATTGACGGAGATAAGGACAACGTCCTCGGAATCCTTCTGGCAAAAGATCTCCTGCGCTTATTTATTAATCCCGAATACGAAATCCGTCAGCACTTGAGGCAAGCCGTATTCGTGCCGGAAAGTAAGCCGGCTGACGTACTTCTCAAAGAGTTCCGACTCAAACGCAATCACATGGCATTAGTGGTTGACGAGTTCGGCTCTGTCTCGGGTCTGATCACCATCGAAGACGTCTTGGAGGAGATCGTCGGAGAGATTGACGATGAGTATGACGTTGTCAACGATGCTTCCGATATCGTAGCGATCGGCGGCTCTCGCTGGCGCGTCAAGGCAAGCACCCATATCAACGAATTTAACCGAGTGTTCGGTACGCATTTCTCAGATGATCGGTTTGAAAGCGTAGGCGGCCTGGTTAGCGATGAACTGGAGCATGTTCCGCAGGTCGGAGAGTCTGTTGTATTGCAGGGTTTCCGTTTTGTTGTGACCAAAGCGCTGGCTCGTCAGGTCAAAATGCTCACGGTTGAGAAGCTGGAACCGGAGCAGACCGAACAGCAACCGGCGAAAGCCTAAAACCTCTCAACAACGTGAAGAAGTTCCTTCCGTTCCTAATCGCCCTTTTTGCAGGCATCGCGCAGGGCTTTTCTCTGGCGCCGGCAAACGAGTGGCTGCAGCTTGCGGCATTAGTCGTCCTGTTTTTTATTTTTGCGGGTCTCCGTACCGTTAGAGCCGGTTTCCTGGCCGGTCTTTTCTTCGGCATCGGCTGGTTTGCCTCTTCTCTTGCGTGGCTCTATGTCTCCGTTCATGACTATGGCTACCAGCCGGCAGTTTTTGCCGCCTTCGTTGTCTTCATTTTTTCTTGCTACCTGGCTCTTTATCCCGCGGCTGTCGGCGCACTCTGCGCTTGGTCTGTGAATCGCGGCTCAAGCGCCGGGCTCATGCTTTTAGTTATAGCGCCGGCTGCGTGGGGACTGACAGAATGGCTCAGAAGCGTGCTTTTTTCAGGTTTTCCCTGGAGCGCGGTGTCCTATGCCCATGTTGACGGCTCCCTCTTGGCGTTCGCTCCGATCTGCGGTGCCGACGGGATTAATTTTCTAGCGGCATTTATTTCCGGCTGTGCAGCGCTCCTCCTCCTGGAGCGCAAAAATCTCAAAGGCATTGCGCTTGCCAGTGCCGGACTTCTGGTTGTCTTTTCTCTTGCGTTTGCGCTGGCCGATATTCACTGGAGCGAACCGTACAAAACGCTTTCCGTTCGCTTGGTTCAAGGCGGGATCGCTCAGGACGAAAAATTTTCTCCGATGGGCAGTCTCACAAGTTTCGAGCGTTACGTTCGACTGATGAATGAAAAACCGGCGCCGGAGAACGGCCTTATCGTTCTTCCGGAAACCATTTTCCCGATCCCGCTCCAACAGCTGAAGCCGGAAATCTGGAAAAAATTTACGCACGTTACAGATGGAAAGGCTGCTTTGATGTTCGGCGGCTTTCTGCGCGGAGAAGACGGTTACCGCAACACGGTCGTGCTGGTCGAGCATGAAAAGATCGTCCAGTCTTACACCAAAAAGCACTTGGTTCCTTTCGGAGAGTACGTTCCTGCCGGATTCAGGTGGTTTATCGACATGCTGCAGATCCCAATGGGAGACTTGCTGCAGGGGTCGGCTGACCAAAAAACTTTCGAGATTGACGGCGTGTCCGCCGCACCGCTTCTTTGTTACGAAGATCTCTTTGCATCGGAAATCAGAGAGTGGTGGCAGGGCGGTAAGGCTCCGAATCTTCTGGTGAATCTCTCCAACCTCGGCTGGTTCGGAGATACTCATGCGCTGCCTCAGCATCTCAATATTTCAAGGATGCGTGCGATGGAATTTGCTCGACCGGTCATCCGCGCAACCAACACCGGCATGACGGCTTATGTCACAAGCAAAGGAGAAGTCGCCGCCGAGCTTCCTGCCATGAAGCCGGGCAAGCTCGATGTTGAAGTGGCTGCGGCACAGGGAGAACCGACGCCGTTTGTTAAGCTCGGGGCGCTTCCTTGGCTCGGAGCCATGGTTTTGCTGCTTATCAGTGCAATCCTTGCCCTGTTGTTCAGAAAAAGACACCGTCTCCCGCTAAAATAAAAAGATTATTCTCAATTCAGCATTGCTGAGAAGAAAAAAGTTCGAAATTATGCTTACATTTCAGGAAGTTATTCTGCGTCTACAGCAGTATTGGAACGGGCAGGGCTGCGCCTTGCTTCAGCCGATCGACATTGAAGTCGGTGCCGGCACCTCTCATACCGCAACATTTCTCAGAGCCTTAGGCCCTGAACCTTGGAGAGCTGCGTATGTGCAGCCGTCCAGAAGACCGAAAGACGCCCGTTATGGCGAGAACCCCAATCGTTTGCATCAGCATCACCAGTTTCAGGTGGTTCTTAAACCGGCTCCGACCGACATTGTTGACCGCTACCTCGGCTCCTTGAGAGCGCTGGGTATTGATACCGAAGTCAATGATATTCGCTTTGTCGAAGACAACTGGGAGAACCCGACTCTCGGCGCCTGGGGCTTAGGCTGGGAAGTTTGGATGAACGGTATGGAAGTCACCCAGTTTACATACTTCCAGCAGGTCGGCGGTCTGGAATGCAAGCCGATTACCGGAGAAATCACTTACGGTCTTGAACGTCTGACGATGTATCTTCAGAACTGCGACAACGTTTTCGATCTCGTCTACACAAAGTGGCAGGACGCTTCCGGCGAACACATTCTCACTTACGGTGACGTCTTCCATCAGAACGAAGTCGAGCAGAGCCACTACAACTTCGAGGCGAGCGACCCCGAAAAACTTCTCAAGCAGTTCGACTACTTCGAGAGCGAGGCCAAGCGCCTGATGGATCTGAACCTTGCTCTTCCGGCCTATGAAATGGTTCTAAAAGCCGGACACACGTTTAACCTCCTCGACGCACGCGGTGCCATCAGTGTGACGGAACGTGCCGCTTATATCGGCCGCATTCGTCAAATTTCCCGAGCCGTTGCTCAAAGTTACTACGACTCTCGTGAACGCCTCGGCTTCCCGATGTGCCAGAAAAAAGAATAAAGAGGTTAGAAAAATGGCTTCATTATTGATTGAAATTCAAACAGAAGAGCTGCCGCCGAAGGCACTGGACAACTTATCCAAGGCATTTGCCAAAGAACTGGCTTCCAGCCTTAAAGAGCAGGGTTTAGCTCTTCCGAACGCACAGGTTACCGCTTACGGTTCTCCTCGCCGTATCGCCGCTCTGATTTCGGATGTCTCCGAAGTGGCCCCCGACAAACCTTTCCGTCAGAAACTGGTGCCGGTAAAAGTCGGTCTGGACGCTGAAGGCAAAGCTACCCGGGCTCTAAGCAAAAAAATGAAGGCACTCGGCATCGAGTGCGAGCCTTCCGAGCTGAAAGTCGTCAATGACGGCAAGCAGGATCAGCTGGTATATGAAGGCACTAAGGCCGGTGTTTCTTTAAAAGACGGCTTGCAGATCGCTCTGGATCACGCCGTGCGCCGTCTGCCGATTCCAAAAGTGATGAGCTATCAGCTCGAAAACGGCAAGACCGTTGAATTCGTGCGCCCGGTTAAGCATCTCGTTGCCTTGTTCGACAAGGAAATTGTTCCCGTTGAACTGTTCGGCTTGAAAGCCGGCCGTGAAACGATGGGACACCGTTTCCACGTCCATGAACCGATTTCCATCAAAGAGGCAGAAAAGTATGCCGAGCAGATGGAAAAAGAAGGCAAGATCGTCGCTTCTTTCGAAGAGAGAAAGAACAAGATGGTCGGAGCGCTCAAGTCTGCCGCTGAAAAACTTCACGCCGAAATCATCATGCCCGATGATCTCGTTAATGAAGTCACCGCTTTGACAGAATGGCCCATCGTTTACGAATCCGGCTTTGACGAAGAATTCCTCACGGTCCCCGCCGAGTGCCTGATTCTGACGATGCAGCAGAATCAGAAATACTTTGCGCTGAAGGATCAGAACAAGAAACTGATGAACCGCTTCCTGCTGGTTTCACAGATCGAAGCCAAAGACGGCGGCGAAGCGATTCGTTCCGGCAACGCCCGCGTTGTTCGCGCTCGTTTGGCCGATGCGAAGTTCTTCTATGATCAAGATCGTCTCCAGACACTTGAATCCCGCGTCCCCGGCTTGACCCATGTGGTCTACCACAACAAGCTCGGTACTCAGCTTGAAAGAAGCGAGCGCGTTCAGAAGATCGCCTCTCGCATTGCTGAGCAGATCGGTGCCGATCCCGCACTGGCCCGCCGCGCAGCTAAGCTGGCAAAAGCCGATCTGCGTACTTTGATGGTCGGAGAGTTCCCCGAACTGCAGGGCATTATGGGTGAGTACTACGCTCATCACGATAAGGAAGACGACAAAGTCGCTCTTGCTATCCGCGAGCACTACCAGCCTCGTTATGCCGGTGACGAGCTTCCGTCCACACCCGAAAGCCTGGCCGTTGCGCTGGCCGATAAGATCGAGACACTAACCGGCCTCTTCGGCATCGGACAGCTGCCGACCGGAGAAAAAGATCCGTTCGCTCTGCGCAGACACGCACTCGGCATTCTTCGCATGCTGATCGAAAAAGAACTTCCTCTCTCTTTAGACAATCTGATTGCTATCGGTACGGAAGAAGAGTCTGTGGTGCCGGGCGTTAAAGATGCCACGGAAGAACTCAAACAGTTCTTCCACGACCGCCTGCGCGTCATGCAGAAGGACCAAGGCTTTACAGCTCATGAAGTTGAATCCGTGATCGGTTCCGAACCCGCTATCCTCGCGGACGTTCCGAAACGCCTGAAGGCCGTTCATGACTTTATGAGTCTGCCGGAAGCCGAATCTTTGGCAGCTGCTAACAAACGTATTGAGAACATCCTCAAGAAGAACACGCTGCCGCTGGCAGACGCCGTTGATCCGGCTCTCCTGACAGAAAAAGAAGAGAAGGATCTGTATGAAGTCATTCGTACGCTGGAACCCAAACTTGAAGCTGACTATAAGGCCGGCCGCTATGAAGATGAACTTCGCAGCCTGGCTCCGCTGAAAGCACCGGTGGATGCGTTCTTCGATAAAGTGATGGTGAACGCCGAAGACGAGGCCTTGAGAAGAAATCGCTTAACACTGCTCAACGAGCTTCATAAAGCGATGAATCAAGTCGCCAAACTTTCGTGTTTAGCCTCTTAACTTTCCGATCAAAAGGCCGCTCACAGAGCGGCCTTTTCGAACAATAGCTATGAAACTTATGCTCTGGCTTCGTGCCCTGATTTTTTGGTTCCTCTTTTGTATCACTATCATCTGCTACGGCATCGTTCTTTTCGTTTGTATTCCGTTTACTTCGAAAGAAGGTCGTAACGCCATCGTAAAAAAATGGTGCCGGACAGTGATCAGCTTAATGCGTACGATCTGCGGTGTTCGCTATGAGATAACGGGCATGGATAAGGTTCCGGCGACCGGTCCTGTGATTTTGCTTTCTAAGCATCAATCGGGATGGGAGACGCTCGCCTTTTTTGCCTTAGTGCCGAGACGATTGAGTTATATCTACAAACGCGAACTGCATCGCCTGCCGATCTTCGGCTGGGGCTTGGCCTCCTTAGGAATGTTCAGCGTGGACAGATCCGAAGGACGCACTGCTTTTGAACGCATGAAGCGCGAAGTTCCGGACTTTTTTGCGCACGGCTGGGCTTTGGTGCTCTTCCCTGAAGGTACGCGTACAGCACCCGGCGCTTCCGTTAAATATAAAACCGGAGGCGTTCGCTTGGCGATTGCTACTAATGCTCCGATTGTTCCGATTGCTTTGAATTCCGGTGAATGCTGGCCGAAGCATTCCTTCCTTCTGTATCCCGGTGTGATTAAAGTAGTGTTCGGCGATCCGATCAGCCCCGAAGGGAAAACTCCGCACGAACTTAATGAAGAAGTCCGCAGCGAAATTGAAGGCGAGATGAAGCGAATTTCTCCTAAATATTACAAATAAAAGGCTGAATGGTTTTAGGTCGTATATTTCCAAAGATCACCAATTTTTATTTAGACGGATCTCCGTCAGAGGCTGAAATCGTCTATCCCGACAAAGTTCGGCGGGTTCATATTCGACTTGGAGGACAGGAAGAACAAATTACCGCCGGACCCGAAGGTGTCATTTATATCACCAAAGGCTACCCCTCGGTGCTCCAAATTAAGTGGGCGCTGAAACTTCAAAAAAAGAAATTTCTGCCGTACTTTAAATTTTTTGAAGCGGCGTCCTTGGCCTATCCGGATGTTTCGGCGCGTTTGTTTCAACAGGATTCTGAGTTTGTCCACAGTTCCCTTTTAGAAGGGAGTTATCCCGTCCGATACCGCATTATCCGCAGCGGCCGTCGCAAAAACACTCAAATCGCCTATGAAAGCGGTACTCTGGTTGTCCGCTGTCCGACGAGACTCACAGACTTCGAAGTGGAACTTGAGTTGCAGAAATCTGCGGGCAAAGTTATTCAATTCCTGGAGAAGATGCGCCTCAGCTCTCCGTCCGCAGAAAAAGAACCGGCTCCGGCTAAGGCTGTGAGCACGATTCGGCTGGCAGACGGTGCGGAAATACAAATCATTTGGCAGCCCGGGAAACGCAAGAGCATTTCAATTTCAATGCCGAACTCAGAGCAGCTGCTGGTGAAGTATCCGACACGCAGCTCACGGGAAAAGGTGATGGGCTGGGTCCTCTCACAGCAGGCATGGATTCAGAAGAAGCGGCAGAAAAGCTTAGGGAAGGAAGATTCCAATCGAGCTTTCTTTGAAAAACTGTTTTCCGAACAAGAAATCGTCTTGCTGGACGTCAAAAGAAAGGTACGAGTGTCGGGTGTACGCAAAGAGTCCGGCGTCTTCGACGATGAAGTTGTGCTGTGGATAAGGGACGCGAACATCAGCCGAGAGCAGTTTCTCGAAGTTCTTGTTAAGACGCTCAAAAAGTGGGCCCTTACGGCCCTGCAGGAAGAATTTGAACAGAAGCTCGCGCAGATGGGGCCATTTAGATATCCCTATCGAAAGTTCTTTTTGACGTCAGCTAAAACGCGTTGGGGAAGCTGCAGCAGCCGGGGACACATTCGTATTCACTGGAATGCGGTGTTCGTAACGAAGGCCGAGAGGGAATATCTTTATACGCATGAGGCGGCCCATCTGACGGAGATGAATCATTCCGCACGCTTCTGGCAGTTGGTTGAACTGCATTGCCCCGATTACAAGCGGGCTAAGGCAATGCTGCATTCAAGAACGCTTGGGTTTCTCTAGTCTGGCTGAACCTGGCCCGGGAGCACAATCGAAATGCCTGCCGCATGAACCAAGCGAGCAAGGCGAATGAAATTTTCAAGAGGCACGCTTTCGGCGCGCTGCTCCGGTTTAATTCCTGCCTCCTCCATCATTTCAGGGGAAATCCACTTAGAGAAATTGTTCTTCAACGTTTTACGGCGCATAGCAAAAGACGCCGCGACAACCTGATGGAACGTCTCTTCATCAACTTCTGCCGGATTTTGAACGGGGATCATGCGGACCACGGAAGACATGACCTTGGGCGCAGGTGTGAAGGCCTCCGGCGGCACGTCAAAGAGCTTTACCATGCGGTACTTTCTTTGAAGCATGACGGAAAGCCGTCCGTAAGCTTTTGTTCCCGGAGCGGCGACCATTCGGTCGACTACTTCCTTCTGAAGCATGAAATGCTGGTCTACGACGCGGTCGCTGATTTCGGAGAGCTTGAAGAGGAGCGGGGAGGAGATGTTGTAGGGCAGGTTGCCTACTACGCGAATCTTTTCTTCCGCGGCAAAGTCTCTCCAGTCGAATTTCAGTGCGTCGGCTTCAAGCACGGTTAATTGCTCAGGTGTGAATTTGGTTCGCAGCCAAGCGGCGAGATCGCGGTCAATCTCAACACAGTAGATGTGTTTGGCGCCGGCAATTAATTCCTTAGTTAAAGCGGCCTGTCCCGGTCCGATTTCAATGATTTTTTGACCTTCTTTCGGATCGACAGCCTCGGCAATTTTGTTGATCCAGAAGTCGTCGTTTAGAAAGTTCTGTCCGAAACGTTTGCGCGCTTTGTGGTGCTTGAGTACTTCAGCCATTTTCTGTTTCCATGAAAAAACGCTTAGGAGGCCTAAGCGTTTTCGACTTTACGATGTTATTCGGTCGGTTTGTTGATTCGCTTCTCAACATAGGCTTCCGAACGCAGACGTCGTTCCCAGTCGAGGACGGCGTCGCCGAGTTTCTGCTCACGTAGCGCCTCTCTGGCTTGTTCACGCTGGCGCTCGTTAATGCCGCTCTTTGTTCTGCGGTCGAGCACTTGGAAGATATGCCAGCCGTAAGGCGTGCGGATCGGTTCGCTGATTTCACCGACGCTCAGCTTGTCGAGCTGCTGTTCCATTTCCGGAGGAACGTCGCCCGGATAGAGCCAGCCGAGGTCTCCGCCTCGAGTACCGGACGGGTCTGCAGAATGCAGACGGGCCAGCGTCTGGAAGTCTCCGTCACCTTTATCCAGGCGGGACTTGATCTCGTTTAAACGCTGAATCACGACTTTTTCAGGGGTCACGTTCGAGGGACGCATCATGATGTGGCGAACATGCGTCTGACGAACGCCTTGCTGAGCTTGTTCACCGGGATCGCGGACGCCCGTCAGTTTGAGAATCTGGAAAGAGTTTCCTGCCTGGAGAGGAATGATGTCTCCGGCTTTGTGATTCTGAAGCGCCTGCACAACAAAGGGAGGAAGTTTTCCGGCAGGAACCCAGCCCATGACGCCGCCTTCCATGGCTTCAGGCGTGACGGAGTATCTGGCAGCAAGCTGGCTGAAATCCGCGCCTCTCTGAGCCTGCTCAAGCGCACGGGAAGCGGTTCTCTGAGCAGCTTCCACTTCTGCTTTGGTGGGATTCTCCGGGAAGCTGATCACGATGCGGGACAAACGATATTCCATGCGTTTGCCGGGGCCGCTCTGGTCTTTCAGATACTGGTCGATTTCACTTTCCGGGATCTGGATCTTGTCGTCCACATCTCTTTCACGGAGGCGCTGGGTAATCAGTTCGCTACGAATCTCGCTCTTGAAGCTCGGAACGGAAATACCGTCGGCTGCCAGTTTCTTTTCGAGCTGAGGAACCGTCAGACCGTTATTGGTCGCAATCTGTTCGATCGCGCCGTTAAGCATGTTGTCATCGATACGGATACCGGTATCGCGGGCTTTCTGTTCGATGATACGTTCAAGAATCATGCGGTCGAGCGTCTGGTCGCGAAGGTTTTCCATCGGCGGCAGCGCAATGTTTCTTCTGCGGAGATTCAGTGCGACTTGATGAATTCTCTGCTGCAGCTGAATCTCCGTAATCACATCATGGTTGACAACAGCAGCGATACGGTCGACCGGAACGGGTGCGTTCTTCTGAGCCGCAGCCGCTTCTTTCTTAGCCTGCGCTTTCTGAGCGTACGCATTGTCTGCATTGGCAGCGCCGAGGGAGAGGAGGGCGCAGGCACATACTGCGTAAAGATGAGTCAGTTTCATAGTTTTATTCGTAGTAATCATATCGGCCGACTTCAACAGGTTTCGGCCCGACCGGTTTGTAGCCGGTAATGCCTTCGCTTAAGGCCTGGATCGGACTCGATCCGACGGTGCCTAATCCGACGAGTTCAAGTTCTAAGAAGAAGTTCGTTGTCGATCTTCCTTCACTTCGGATGTAACGCTGTACGGCGCCGCGAAGAATCCAACACCCCGCACGATATTCGAGGCCCATGAGGGAGTCAACCACTTTTTTGTCTCTGAATGAATAATTGTACCTTCCGAGACCGTAGAGGTCTTTCATGATCGGCCACTGGAACGAAAAGTCGATCTGCTTGATGTTGGTGTTATAGAAGGCATCCCGCGTGTCGTTGGGGTTGTAGTTGTAGCGATAGTACAAGGCAACCGTTGAGAAATCACGCGGGTTATAGCGGATACCTGCGCTTGTCTTCGAGATTCTGGACCATTCCGTTGAGTACTGGATCGCGCCTTCCAAGCGCCAGCCTTCAAACAAGGAGAACTGAGATGCGGCCAACACATCACTGCGGTTCTTTGTTTTGCCGGGATTGGACCAATAAAGATCGACCTTTTCATCCGTGAAGTAGTAGCGCTGGCCAACGGTCGCGGAGAACCATTCTTTGCCGGTGCCGGAGTCAATATAACGCGTTGTCAAAACCGCAGACAGCTGGTTGGTGTTCGCAATTCGGTCATAACCGGTGTATTTGTTCGGCGTAAACAGTTCGGCGAAGTTCAAGTCGGCCGAAGAGCTGTCGAAGTTCGGCATGTGCCGCTGATTCCGATAAGGAATGTAGGCGTAGAACAAACGCGGTTCCAGCGTCTGTTCGGTTTCCCGTCCGAAGACCATCGAATTTCTCTCGAAGATCAAGCCTGTATCAAGAGAATAGATCGGGAGTGAGCGGGTAGAAGATTTATCAATCTCGGCTCTGGCGTGCTTGATATCGTTGTAGTGCGTGAGCGAGTACGTGATCTTCGGCGTGATGAACCAATAAGAACCCATCAGCGGATAGGAAATCGAGGTGTTCCATAAGGTTCGGTTACCGTCGCCGCTGGTTCCTCGCAAACCGTTATAGGTCGAGATGCCGCGGCGGAAGCGGGTTGCCGTCAAACGAGAATCAAGGACCGCACCGTGAAAATCTGCAACGTAACCGCTGAGGTTAAATTCCGGTTCCTTTTCGTAGGGCTTCTCAACCCAGTTTCTGTTCGGGCGAAGCGTCTGATTCTTGTAGACACCGATAGACGTACTCCAATAAGTCTGTCCGTAGCTCAGCCAGAAGTTCTGGTTGAGGATGTTTTCACTGGACTCACGAATGGTCGTCGAGAAATCCGATAGGTAATCGTTATCGGAGACCTTCTGGTAATCGACGCCGAGAGAAACATCGCCGATACGCTGATAATGTTTCCAGGCTACGCCGTAGCGCCGTTCGTGCGTTTCTTTATCTTTAAAGATGACGTTGTAGTCTACCTGGCCGGAGAAAGTCGGCTGCAGGTAACGGAATTCGTTGCCGAAGAGCACTCCGCGCTTAGACATGGGCTTCAATGTCAGCGTGTAGTCGTAGTTCGGCGCAATGTTCCAATAGAACGGAACTTCCATATTCACGCCGAGCGTGGAGCTCATGCCGAATCTCGGCGTTAAAAAGCCCGTCTTGCGCTCGGATCCGACCGGGAAGCTGAAATAAGGCGAGGCAAAGACCGGGATACCGCCGACGTACAGACGTGCGTTCCTGCCGACGGCAGATCCGTCGAGTTCGTCGTAATCAATGTCAGAGGCTTTAATCCACCAAGCTTCTTCACCTTCGCGGCAGGTTGTGACCATGGCATTGCACATCTTGGCTTTGCCTTCGCCGAGAAGTTCGATCTTGTCGGATGTGCCTCTCATCTGAGTCGGCAGATATCGGAACGTTGCGTTCGGCATTTCGCCGGTTTCCGCATCGAGGTGGTAAGTGAGCTCAGGTCCCTTGAAAATCGTACCGTTTCTGGCAACTAAGGCGTTTCCGTTGGAATAAACCTCGTCGTTGGCGAACGTATAGGTGATGGTGTCGCCGCGAAGTACGGATCCGCCGCGCCGAACCTCGGCGCTGTCAATAAGTTCGATTTTCTCGTTGGGCGTTCCGATCATTTCGAACGCCGTCAGATAAGTCGGGGCATCGCCTTCTTCCGAAGGCGCACTCTCGTCTAAGCGGCGTGCCGCGTTCAGCTTCAGTCCGTACTCAGGTCGGGTAGCCGTTTCGGAATCTTGATCGCGCTCGGCCGCCGAGACGAGCAAGGGCATAGCTAAAGTCACAGCCACAAAAACGGGTAGGGCTCGAAAAGCTTCCATGGGTCTTTTTCGACGAATTGAAAAACTAGACATTAAAATTGCACGCTATTAGGTGGAAAGATTATAAAGGCTTAATGGACCTGCATATTCTTTCCGATCAACGGATGATGGAGAGAAACAATGACAGAGCGTGAAGTTTGCTTAAAGCAGTGGCTGGAAAAAATCGGAGGGTCTTTCGGGCTGAATCTGAAGACGCTTCGCCCGGCATCTTCGGACGCAGGTTTTAGGAGCTATTTCCGTATTGACGGAGACGGAACGACTTACATCGTCATGGACTCTCCCGGCGAAACCGGCAACGTCAAACCTTTTATTTTTGTCGACGATCTGTTTGCCAAACAAGGTATCAACGTTCCGAAAATCTTTGCTCAGGACGTAGAGCAAGGTTTTCTGCTGCTGTCAGACTTGGGAACTCAAACTTATCTGGATGTCCTTTCGGAGGACAACGCCTCTAGACTAATGGATGACGCCACTACCGCACTTGTCAAACTCCAGAAGAACAGCAAACCGGGTGTCTTGCCTGAGTACTCCGAAGAACTGCTTCGCCGTGAACTCGAACTTTTCCCCGAGTGGTATGTGAAACGCCATCTGAATATGGAAATTACGCCGCAGATGCGCAGCATGTTCGACAAGATGTTTGATCTCATCATCAAAAAGAATCTTGCTCAGTCCTTTGTATACGTACATCGAGACTACATGCCGCGTAATTTGATGCTCGAAGAAAAGGACAATCCCGGAGTTATTGATTTCCAAGACGCTGTATACGGTCCGGTTAGCTATGACATTGCCTGCTTGTGCCGAGACGCCTTTATCTCCTGGAGCGAAGCTCAGGTTTTAGATTGGACCATTCGCTATTGGGATAAAGCCCGCAAAGAAGGCATCCCGGTCCCGGCAGACTTCGGCGTGTTCTGGGAAGACGTCGAATGGATGGTTCTCCAGCGTCACCTCAAGGTTTTGGGTATCTTTGCCCGCCTCAATTACCGCGACGGAAAAACGAAATATCTCGGTGATACGCCGCGATTCCTGAATTACGTTCAAAAGACTGCCTCCCGCTTTGATGCGTTAAGACCGTTGTCTCGTTTCATTAACCAAATCTCCGGCATCGAAGAGACCGTCGGATACTCTTTCTAGGGAGTGTCTGATTGAAGGCGATTGTGTTGTGCGCCGGCAGAGGCAAACGCATGCGCGAACTCACGGCGCATAATTCCAAACCGCTGATCAAGCTGTGGGGCCGCTCAATGGTCGATTGGCAGCTTGATCGTCTGAAAAAGGGCGGCATCCGCGAGGCGGTAGTTAATACCGCCCATTACGCAGAACTCTATCCTTCGCACTTTGCAGAACATCCGGTCGAGGGAATGAGGGTGACCATTTCTCAGGAGGGTACTTCGATCTCGGATGCGCTGGAAACCAAAGGCGGTATTGTCAAAGCACTTCCTTTGCTCAGCGACGGGCAAGAACCCTTTGTTGTGGTTTCCGGAGACATCGTTACCGCCTTTGATTACGCTTCCCTGGAAAAAGCCGCTGATCGAATTAGAAAAGGAGAAATCGTCGGGCATTTGGTATTGGTGCCCAATCCTTCTTTCCATGACGGAGACATGGATTTAAAAGACGGACTTGTCAGCAGAGACAATAAAAAGTTCACCTACGGAAATATCGCTGTTTTCTCTCCCAAAATCTTTGCCGGAGAAAAAGCGGAGTTTTCCAAACTTTTCCCTTGGCTGTACCAATTTGTGGATCAGCACCTGATCAGCGGTGAGCTCTACGAAGGTCCCTGGGCCAACGTCGGAACTCCGGAAGAGTTGGCCAAATGCGAGGCCTTGGGTTGTTTTTTTAAGAAGCAGGATCTTTCATGGCTGACAGTTCTGTCCAAGTCGGCAATGTGACAATTCCCGGACGTGTGTTTCTGGCACCGCTGGCAGGCTTTACCGATCTTCCTTTTCGCCAAATTTGCCGCAAGCTGGGCGCGGCTTATGCTGTTGCCGAAATGGTTGCCTCACAGAAACACTTGCGCGAGTCGAGAAAGTCGCAAGAAAGATTTTCCCTGGGAAGTGAAAGCTATCCCCGTGCGATCCAGCTGCTCGGTTCCGATCCGGTCGATTTGGCCGACACCGCCCGCTATGCGGTTCAGTGCGGTGCACAAATCGTGGATTTCAACTGCGGATGTCCGGCGAAAAAAGTTTGTTCGGTAGAGTGCGGCTCGGCGCTGTTAAAAGATGAGGCGCTCGTAGAAAAATTGCTGAAGGCGCTGACTGAAGCGGTAGATGTGCCCGTGACGCTCAAATACCGTCTCGGCTGGGATGCGGAGCACATCAATGCGCTAAACATTGCGGCAATCGCTCAAGAGGCCGGAATCAAAATGCTCGTGCTCCACGGCCGTACCCGAGAACAAGGTTTCAAAGGCGAAGTTGACTACCAGAGGATCGCCGAAGTGAAGGCGTCGGTCGATATCCCGGTTATTGCCAACGGCGATATTGACAGCGTAGAAAAGGCTGAAGCGGTACTTGCGCAGACAGGTGCCGACGGCATCATGATCGGGCGTGCGGCTATCGGAAACCCTTGGATTTTTTCGCAGATAAATGACAAACTCGACGGCAGAATTCCGCAGGCGCCGAGCAAGAGCCAACTTATTGAAACTATTGGCGAACACTTACAGTTACACTTTTCTTTTTACGAGAAGGAAAAAGGTCTAAAGACAATCCGCAAACACCTCAGCGGCTACTTTAAACGTTTAGACTTATGTCCGACTCTATTGACGGATTTGTACTCCGTTACGGATCCGATTCAACTAGAAAAAAATGTCGAGCTTCTCTTACGGGATAATCTCGATTAGCTTTTACGCAATGCTCGAATTCTGCGGCCCGGCAGCGCGACAGAAAACGCTCCGGAAGCGGGAAACGGGCGGGTTCAAACTTAATCTCAACGGAAGTTTCTAACGAAATGCACAACATGAAAAAACAAGCGCTGATCAGCTGCTCGGATAAATCCGGCGTCGTTGAATTTGCAAAAGCCCTGACAGAACTCGGATACCACATTCTGTCCACCGGCGGAACTGCAAAACTCATCGCTCAGGCAGGCATTCCCGTACAAGAGGTTGCCGACTACACCGGCTTCCCGGAAATGCTCGACGGAAGAGTCAAAACACTGAACCCGAAGATCCATGCCGGCATTCTTGCCCGCCGCCCCGTTGCGGAACATATGGAAGCGTTGAAGCAGTTTGAAATTGATCCCATCGACATCGTTGCAGTGAACCTGTATCCGTTCGAACAGGCCATCGCCAACCCGAACTGCACCTTCGAAAACGCCATCGAAAACATTGATATCGGCGGCCCCACTATGATTCGCGCTGCTGCGAAGAACCATGAAAGCGTCACCGTTATTGTTTCTCCCGGCGACTACAGAAAAGTCATCGAAGAAATCAAAGAAAAGGGCAACGTTTCTCCTGAAACCAGACTGGAACTGGCAAAGAAAGTGTTCGTTCATACCGCTCACTATGACGCCATGATTTCCAACTACCTGACCAGCATGAAGGGCAACGACGTCTCTACACGTACGAAGTTCCCGGAAAGCCTGACTCGTCAGTGGGTCAAGGTGCAGGACATGCGTTACGGCGAAAATCCTCACCAGGAAGCCGCCTTCTATCGTGAAAGAAATGTTGCACCGGGACTTTTGGCCGGCTACCACCAGCTGCACGGCAAAGAACTTTCCTACAACAACATCGCCGACAGCGACGCTGCCTGGGAAGCCGTCCGCAGCTTTGACAGCCCCGCCTGTGTGATCATCAAACACGCTAACCCCTGCGGCGCAGCTATCGGTATGAATTCCGAAGAAGCCTACACCAAGGCATTCAAGTGCGACCCGACCTCTGCCTTCGGCGGCATCATCGCCTTCAACTGCGAAGTTTCCAAGGAAGCTGCTGAAAAGATTGCCAAACAGTTCGCCGAAGTCATCATTGCACCTGAGTTCTCTCAGGGTGCTTTAGACATTCTTCTGCAGAAGAAGAACCTTCGTCTGCTCACCGTTGCTATGGGCCACGCCCGCAACGACTTGGATATGAAGCGCATCGGCGGCGGTCTGCTGGTTCAGACACCCGATACACAGTGCGTCAGCGAAAAGGACCTCAAGGTTGTGACGAAACTCGCTCCGACCAGCGCTCAGATTTCCGACATGATGTTTGCTTGGAAGATCGCTAAGTTCATTAAGTCCAATACGATCGTCTTTGTCCGCGACGGTATGACTTTAGGCGTCGGCGCCGGCCAGATGAGCCGTGTTGACTCTGCCAGAATCGCTGCGATCAAAGCAAAAGAAGCCGGACTCTCGCTGGAAGGCAGCGTTGCCGCTTCGGACGCCTTCTTCCCGTTCAGAGACGGTTTGGATGTCATCATTGACGCCGGTGCCACTGCGGTCATCCAGCCGGGCGGATCTATCCGTGATGAAGAAGTGATTGCTGCGGCTAATGAACGCGGTATCACCATGGTCTTTACCGGTGAACGTCACTTCCGCCACTAATTAAATTTTCCTAATTCGAGCCGAAATCGCTGCAAATACGATTTCGGCTCAATTATTGATACAAAATTCAAGATATTTAGTCATCGGATCGCGGTCCGAGACTTTTTAGCACATTAAGATAAACTCAATGTGCTTGTTAGTTTTATGGAGATGAGGGAGCGTATGGTCAGACGTGACTTGGGATTGAATCGACGCGGTTTTCTTCAAGCCGTCGGCTTGGCGGGGATAGCAGCCGCCCAACCGGCATTTGCACAGCTTTTTGTGAATATTCAAGGTGTCGGGGCAAACCAATTTCCAATCGCTATTCAGCCGTTTTTCGGTAATAGCGAAGCGCCTGAAAATATTGCCGAAATTATCGGCAACGATTTGGTCCGCAGCGGTTTTTTCCGACTAGTTTCCTGTGATGCCGCTACGGCACTCGACAAAGATCCCGATTGGAAAGCTTTAGGCACAGCCGGCGTCGGCGCATTTGCCGACGGCTCCGTGACACGCGCTGCCGACGGACGCTATGAAATCAAGTTCCGTCTCTTTGACCCGGTGAAAAAGCAGGAGACCGACGAGGCTTCCTATATTTCCCCGAAAGATGACCTGCGTCTTTATGCCCATAAGATTGCAGACCGAATCTTTGAACGTCTGACCGGAGAAAAAGGCGATTTTGCGACACGCATCGCTTATGTTTCTCAACAGGGCAAAAACAACTATGCCATCATGGTCGCAGACAGCGACGGCTACAACCCTCAGGTTGCCCTTCGCATCAGACATCCGATCATTTCCATCGATTGGTCTCCTAACGGCAGACAGATTGCTTATACCTCCTTTGAGACCGGTAAGCCGACCGTTTGGATTCATGATTTGAGCACGGGCAAACGTCGTCAGGTCGCTGCTTTCCGCGGCAACAACAGTGCGCCGGCCTTTAGCCCTGACGGCGGCACGCTGGCCGTGGCTCTGTCGAAGGACGGCGGCACGAAGATTTATTTGCTGGATACCAACGGACAGAATCTCAGACAGTTCACGACGGGCAGCAGTATTGATACAGAGCCCGCATTCTCGCCGGACGGCAAATATATTTACTTCACAAGCGACCGCGGCGGCAATCCGCAGATTTACAGAAAGCCGGTTGCAGGCGGTTCTGCTGAACGCATTAGCTTCGGCAATGCCTATGCTATTAGCCCGGCAGTAAGTCCGAAAAACGACCAGGTCGCCTACATTGTTCGTACCGGCGGTCACTTTAAGCTCGTGCAGCAGGATTTGGCGACCGGCAACGTGATCCCGCTTTCCGAAATCGGAAAGAATGAATCGCCGAGCTACTCGCCGAACGGCAACATGATTATTTATGCCTCCGAGGTTGGAGGTAAGGGTGTTCTGTCCACTGTCTCCACGGACGGAAGCACTCGTTCCCGACTCTCGGGTACCAGTGGAGACATTCGCGAACCCTCCTGGGGTCCCACCATTAAATAAAAGGACGAAGAAGATGATCTCTTCAAGATTTGCTATTTGCGCAGCCGCAGCAGCTGTCGCTCTTTCGCTCTCGGCTTGCTCTACAGTAGATCTGGATAAGGATAAAGCCGGCTCTATCACTGACGGAACTTCCGTTGAAGAAGCTCTGAGCTCTAAGACCGGTCCGCTCGCTAACCGCGAAGTTCACTTTGATTTTGACAGCTATACCGTCTCTCCCGACCAGATGCCGGTCGTGACCAATCACGCTCAGTTCCTGGCTGCTCACAAGAACCTGAACGTTCGTCTGGAAGGCAATACCGACGAACGCGGCGGACGTGAATACAACCTGGCTCTGGGTCAGAAGAGAGCTGAAGCCGTCAAAGAACGTATGACACTCTTGGGCGTTTCTCCTCAGCAAATCGAAACGGTCAGCTACGGTAAAGAAAAACCCAAAGCCGAAGGTCATGACGAAGCGGCTTACTACGAAAACCGCAGAGTTGATATCCACTACATGCTCAATAAGTAATTTACATGAAAAGAATCGCGCTGGTGCTCCTTGGCACCGTTCTGTTGTCCGTCAATACATCGGCATGGGCGCTCTTCGGAGACGATGAAGCCCGCAAAGCAATTCTGGAGCTTCGCGATCAGCTGAAGTCTCAGCAGGAAGTGCAGATGTCGCTGTATGACCGACTGGAAAAACTGACGAAGGAAGTTCAGACGCTCCGCGGCAAAGTAGAGGATCTGACCAATTCCGTCGGTAAGGAAAAACAAAACGCCGAGACCATTTATGACGATCTTTCGAATCGTCTGAATGAAATGGATCCTAAGGCCAAGGCAGCAGCAGCCGCTTCTGATCGGGAGATTTCCGCAAAGCAGGAACTTGACCGCTGCTTGTCCGTCTTTCAAAAGGGCGACGCCAATCAAGCGATTAAATGCTTCTCAGGCATGACACAAAAGTACAGCAAGACAAAGGTTTATCCTGATGCTCTGTACTGGCTCGGCAGCAGCTACTACATGAAAGGCAACTTTGCGCAGACGATCGCCACCGAGCAGCGTCTGATTTCAGGCTACAGCAAACATGCTAAAGTGCCTGAGGCCTATCTGCTTGTCGGTATGGCTCAGATGGATTCTAAGAAACCCGCGGAAGCCAAGGCTACTTTTAATAAGCTCATCAAGCTTTATCCGAAGAGCAGCGCGGCAGGACTTGCTAAAAAGCAGATGTA
The DNA here is from genome assembly GCA_900552195.1 of uncultured Sutterella sp. Taxonomy (GTDB): domain Bacteria; phylum Pseudomonadota; class Gammaproteobacteria; order Burkholderiales; family Burkholderiaceae_F; genus Parasutterella. The sequence continues at coordinate 22,256 of URYO01000001.1, forward strand.
ATCAATCGCAGATTGATGATCGAGGACCTTCGGGTCCTTTTTTAATTCCCCAATTTCGTGATCCCTCAGAAACTATTGCCTTTTAGCTTATTAAGCTAAAGAACATCAAGAAAAATTCGGAACTCGGCGGAGTATCCCTAAAGGAGGGATCGTGTCCTTTACGCGTAAATGTTGGTTTTATTTAGTATGCTTGTTTGCCGGCCTTTGTACCGGGGCAGTCGGCGGATACTTCCAGTACTTCCTGCATAAAGCGGACCATTTGCGGATGCAGTTAACGACATGGGCCCATTCCGTCAGTTTTTGGGAAGGATTCGGAGCTGTTGTGGCTGTTTGCGTGGCCTGCGCCGTCATCGGACGATTCTTAGTTCGTTTTGCTCCGACGGCCGGCGGCAGTGGAATTCAATATGTTGAAGCGGCCTGGAGAGAAGAGGTTGAACCGGCGCGCTTTAAGATCTTATTGGTTAAGTTCTTCGGCGGTATTTTGACGCTGGGCAGCGGTATGGCTTTGGGCCGTGAAGGTCCGACGGTTCAAATGGGTGCTTCTATCGGAGCGACGATTGCCCGCATACTGAAATTCTCGAAAGAAGAGCTTCGTTTTCTCACTATTGCGTCTGCTGGTACCGGCTTGGGTGTGGCTTTTTCGTCTCCGCTCGGCGGAGCGATGTTCACCTTCGAGGAAGTCACGAAAGATATCCGGATGAACCTTGTGATTCCGACGCTGATCTGCGTTTTTGCCGGCTGCACGGTCTCTATGACGATTCTCGGCATGCAGCCTGACTACAACGTGATCAATCGATCTTTCATGATTCCGGGTGTCAAAGAATCTGTCGCCTTCATTTTGTTCGGCATCTTTATCGGAGTGATGGGACCGCTCTATAACAAGATGGTTCTCATTCTTCTGAACACGAATGCGTACTTCAAAAAAGTCCTCCCCGAAGTGAAGGCCGGGATCATCGGCGTTGTCGTTGCCCTGTTGGTTTATTTTGCTCCGGGGCTTGCGGGCGGCGGAGATCAGCTGGGCACCGAGATGCTGAACTATACGTTCCCTATCGCAACGGTCTTAGTCATCGGATTGATACGCTGGTTCTTTGCGCCTCTTTGCTACGCCACAGGGGTTCCCGGCGGTCTCTTCTCACCGCTTCTTCTGATGGGCGGAATCTTAGGCCACGTTTTTGCATGGACGCTGAATCTCATCGGATTTGATTTAAACCCAATGGCTTTCTGCGCCGTTGGGATGAGCGCCTTCTTTGCCTCCACGATTTGTGCTCCGATAACCGGCGTTCTACTGATCCTTGAAATGACCGCATGCTGGGATTTAACACTTCCGATGCTCATCGGGTCGGCCTTGGCATTCTTTACGGCTCAGGCTTTGAAGAGCCAGCCGATTTACACGGCTCTGCGCCTGCGGATTCCCGAAGTCAAGCAAATGCAGCAGCAGGGCGTCGATGTGCTTCAGGCGCCTGCTATTCCTGAAAAGTTGTCGTAGCGCTGTTTGACCTGATAAGCTGTACTCTGGTTCGGGAGAGGGCTCGTCTCTCTCTTTCGACAGGAGTCTGATGCGACTGGTACCGGCTATTCGCTCCGTTCTGTCGAACTTTCTGTTTTTCGGAAAATATAAATGAAAAATATCAGTGTGGGAACGGAAGCCCTGGATGATCCGTTCGTCAATCAAGGAACAGCCTTTAGTCGGGAAGCCAGAATAAAACGGAAACTGCGCGGACTGCTTCCTCCGAGAGTGACGACGCTGGAGCATCAGGCCAAGCGGGCTTTAGAAAGAATTCGTCAGGCTGAAGAGCCGCTCCAGAAATACGAAATCCTTTCGCTGCTCCGACACAGAAACGCAACCCTCTTTTATTACCTCCTCGAAAATAATATTGAGGAGCTGATGCCTATCGTCTATACGCCGACGGTCGGCAAAGCCTGTCAGGAATTCGATCGAATTTACAGTGAACCGGAGGGCCTTTACGTCACAATTGAAGATAAAGGTTCGATTCGGGACGTGATCAATAATTGGCCCTATGAAGATGTCGACATGATCGTCGTGACAGACGGCGAACGTATTCTCGGATTAGGCGACCTCGGCGCCGGCGGAATGGGCATTCCGATCGGAAAACTTTCTCTTTACACGGCTTGCGCAGGGCTCAATCCAGCGCGCGCTCTGCCCGTACTCTTGGATGTCGGCACTAATAATCAGGGTTTGCTGCATGATCCCCTTTATCTCGGTCTGCAGCAGCCGAGGGTTGACGGCGAGGAATACTACGCTTTTATCCGAGAGTTCATAGAAGCCGCTAAAGCACGCTGGCCTCATGTGATTATCCAATTCGAAGACTTTGCTAATCGTCACGCCTTTGCTCTGTTGGATCAATGGAAGGGTAAGACTGCTTGTTTCAATGACGATATTCAGGGAACTGCGGCGGTTGCCGTTGCAGGTTTCTATGCGGCGGCAAGGGCTAAGGGAAGTTCTCTTTCAGAGGAAAAATTCCTTTTCTTAGGCGCCGGTGAGGCTGCCGGCGGGATTGCCGATCTGCTGGTTGAGGCCATGATGAAGGAAGGCCTGACGCAGGAGGAGGCGATCAATAAGATTTTCTTGTTTGACTCCCACGGTCTGGTGACAAAAGACCGAGAAGAAATGACGCCGCTGAAGCAGAAATTTGCCCACGAGCTTGAACCTCAGAGCACTTTTCTTGACGCCATCGGCGAAGTGAAGCCTACCGCGATTGTGGGCTGTGCGGCTCAGGCAGGATCCTTTAATGCCTACGTTCTGAGCGCAATGGCAAGAATCAATGAGCGCCCCATCATCTTTGCTTTATCGAATCCGACGTCCCGCTCTGAATGCACGGCAAGAGAGGCTTATACCTATACGGAAGGAAGATGCCTCTTTGCTTCCGGCAGCCCCTTCCCACAGGTTGAAATCAACGGAAAGACGTTCGTTCCCCGTCAGAGCAACAACTCTTATGTTTTCCCAGGGATCGGGCTCGGATTGGTAGCTTCTTCGCCTCGAGTTGTTCCGCAAAGCGTGTTTTTGAGTGCAGCGGAAGCACTCTCCAAGATGGTCTCTGACGAAGATTTAGAAAAAGGGAGTTTATTCCCGCCGCTCATAAAGATTCGCGAAGTTTCTCAGTCCATTGCGGCTGCAGTTGCCGAGCAATGTTTCACGACAGGTGTTGCCGGAGTATCGAATCAGGCCGATTTATCCGAAGCGATTCAGGCGGCGATGTATAAACCTGTCTACGATCAAATCTGACTAAATAAGAAAAACCTTCAGGACTGCGGAAGGAGAAACAGCATTCCTGAAGGCCAAGATTTAGAAGTACTCTCAGATCACAAAAGAAGAAAAATTGATTAGAACGTGTGGTTCATACCCACGAATGTGGTCCACGGGTTTTTGCCCATGTTCGTGGTCGGTGCCGATGAAGTACCGCCACCGCCGTTGATTGTGTAATTCACGTTCTTCTCGTTGTTGAGATAGGCAGCACCGGCGTAGAGAGTGGTGCGTTTACTCAGCGGATAGTCATAACGAGCTGAGACGTTCCACGCATTGGCCGAATCAGTCGTATTGTTCTTCAAATACGCAAAGCCGTTTAACAGGTTGCCGCCGAATAACGGAGTCTTAGCCGATACGCTGTATACCATGATGTTCGGGTTGGTGTCTCGGACTGCTGCCTTGGAACCGTTCTTGTAGACCAAGTTGCCGTAGAGCCTGGTGAATCCGAAGTCGTAGCTTGCACCTAAGTTATACAGCGCAGCGTGCGAATTCGGGTTTTTGAGGTTATTTGGAGCCTCTGCAGCCAGGTTTTGGTAGGTGTAAGTGAAGCCGATACCGAAAGCACCCTTGCGATAGACGGCTTGAGCAGCGTAGCTGTTGCCGTACTTATTCGACATTTCGGATTCGGAATTCAGTTTGTTCTGTTCACCTAAAGAGACCATAGCAGAGAGCTTTAAGCCGCCAAAAGCCGGGCTTTCATAGACAAAGGAATTATCTCTGCGGGTCAGATTGTCGACACCTGAAGCTCCGTTAATGCCGGGAATATGCGTATTCGGAAGATAGGGCGCCGGAGCCATGAAGTTGTTAATCGTGCTGCCTAAACTGCAGGCAAAAGCGTCAAACTGGGCGATTCCGCCGAAGTTCAGGGTGTACTGACGGCCGAAAGAAAACGTGCCCCAGTCAGTGTTTCGGATTCCGAGGATCGCCTCTCGCTGGAAGGCCCATCCTTCCGGCTGAGCGGCGGTGGTATTGGTGCCGTTATCGACAAAGAAGCCGTTTTCCAAACGGAAGAACACATTTGTGCCTCCGCCTAAGTCCTCCGTCCCCTTAATGCCGATGCGAGATCCGCCTTTACCGCCGCTTCCTAAGTCGACAACGGTGCCGTTTCCGCCGTTGTAAAGCTGGACATATGCGTCCACCATTCCGTAGACGGAGACGTCGGAGGCGTAGACGCTTCCGCAGAAGCAGCAAGCAATCGCTGCAATGACTTTTTTAGATTTCATAAGATATCCCTCCTTGTTTTAGTGCCGTTTGATCTATTTCACTTTGAAGTTGAATTTGTGGCACTGTGCACAATAGTCTTCAGGCGGCTCGTGCATCAAGTGGCAGTTGATGCAGTCTCCGTTGTGAGGTGCGTTATGAGGATTGGCTCCAGGCAGATTTTTAGTTTTTTCAATCAGCATCGCTTTCGGGTGGCACTGTGTACACGTTTCTTCTGTCGGAAGGTTCGGATTCTTGAGGTCGGTTCCGTGGCAGGTCTGGCATGCTACGCCCTTGGCAACGTGTTTATCGGCACCCATCTTCGGTGCATCGGCAGCGAAGGCTGAATAGGAAAACATCGCAGCGAGCAGACCGATTCCGAGTAGTTTTGTCAGTGAATTCAATGAGGTCATGTCGGTTCTCCATCTGAAGCCTCCGGAGGAGGCCTCAGACTAAGCAAGAGAATTAGCAGCCTGCCCAGCCGTTAGCAGTGCGGGCAGCAATACGTCCGAAGATGATGCAGTCGGCAACGGCGACGGTACCGAGACGGACCATGCCGTGAACGCCGCCGGTCGCTTCGCCTGCTGCGTACAGACCGGCAATCGGATTGCCCTTGACGTCGAGAACCTGGGCTTTTTCGTTGATTTCAAGACCGCCCATGGTGTGGTGAACGCGCGGCCACAGACGAATAGCGTAGAAAGGTCCCTTGGTGTTGAGGACGGCATCTTTGAAGAACATGCAGTCAAATTCCGGGTCCTTCATGGCTTTCATATAGCCGTTGAATTTTTCGTTTTCTTTCTCAAGGGTGGCATAGTCCAGCTTGTAGAACTCCGCCAAAGATTTGAGGTCGTCGAATTTACGAATAACGCCGTTCTTGAGTGCGGTTTCAAACTGTTCGGGCTTCATGTTTTTGCCGACGACTTTGTTCATCATGTTGGCTTCGCAGGTGTAGATGATCGCCGGTTTACCAAGGGCAACAATGGCATCAGCTCGAACTTTACGATTGCCGGTTTCTTTAATGAAGCGCTTGCTGGTTGTCGGGTTAATCATGGGGCCGTAGCCGACCATAGATTCCACGGCAAGAGGAGCCAGACCGAAGCCGTTTTCGTCGGGAGAAGTCCAGGGGCCCAGCTGGATCCAGTCCATGTGGATGGTATTGGCACCTAAAGCCTGAGCTTCCTGAATCATTTCGCCGGTTGCACCGGGATGGTTGGTGGATCCGAAAGCATCGGTTAAGCGCGGATCATGACTGGTGCGCATCTTGACGTTCTGGCTGAAGCCGCCGGAAGCAATCAGCACACCTTTGGTTGCGCGAATGTAGACAACTTTTCCGCTGTCGGGACGATTGAAGCGATGGTTGACGCGGGCTTTAACACCGACGACGCAGCCCCTATCGTTGACGATCAGGTCATCCACAATCGTTCTCAGCTGAATTTTGATGCCGAATTCCTTGCATTTTGCGAGCATCGGATTGATGAAACCGGCGCCGGTGTTTTCCATCACAGCGTGGCTGCGGGGAACAGAGTGACCGCCGTGATAAGTGACGGCTTTGAACTTGACGCCGACTTCGTCACGAAGCCACTTGTAGTTGGAGACGGATTCGTCTGCAATTCTTCTGGCGAGTTCTTTATGGGCGAGACCGCCGCCGGCTTTCAGAATGTCGGAGTAGAGAAGATCGGCATTGTCTTTGATACCGGCTTTTTCCTGCATATCTGTTCCGGCAGCTGCGATGGCACCCCCGTTGATGATGGAGTTGCCGCCGGCGGAAGGCATCTTGTCAACAACAAGAATGTCTTTCATACCGAGATAGTGGCTTTCAAGGGCAGCGCCCAGGCCGGCAAAGCCTGTACCGATAACGAGAAGACTGCAGGTTTCGTCCCATTTTTCAGGAACTTTGGTTGAGGCATGGGCAACGCTTCCGAAAACAAGTCCGGCGCTCAGAGCGCAAGTGGTTTCCATGAAGGTTCTGCGGGTGAATGTCATTTTAAAAATCCTCCTTGATGATGTTGTCGGCTCTTCATAACCGATAAGAAAAGTTTAAAAACTGAAGATTTTCTTAACTACCCAAAGGCTTTGGTGGATAGTTAAAGGGTTTACGAGGATATAAAAAATGACAAAGGCTCAGCTTTTAGTTTGAAAAAACTAATGAAAACGCATGAAGCGTTTGGCTTAGAGGCCAATGAGGCAAGAGAAAAAGCCGGAAACTAATACCAAGGATTGGTTAGCGGAGGAAGTGCTTCTAAGAGTTCTCTGAAGGAATTTGGATATGTGTATTCGCTGCTTTCCTCGGCCGAGCGCATCCATTGGTAAGCATCATCGACGAAGGCGGCAGGGAACGTGACGAAGTCTCCGTCCCGAATCCAGGCTCCTTCTTCTTTCCATCGTTTTAACGCATTGTCTGTGGACACAGGGGAGGCGTTGGCGACGAGACAACGGTTGTTCCGTGTCAGAGGAATAGGGCATTTGATCAAGCCGTCGGCAGTGAGTTTGCCGTAATGAATAGCCCAGGTGACGACAAAAGCCTTTAGGCGAAGATCAACGGGGGCGAAGGCCATCAGTGCGAAACCCACACGGTCTGAGAGCGTGCAGCTTTCTAGTAATCGAATGGTATAGGCAAATAGCTCCGGATCCGTCGTAAGGACGGGCAGTAAAAGATCCTTGGGGCATACGACGACTTGGGCCTTTGTCAAGGCGAAGTAGGTTCCGAGAGAAGGTCGGCGTGTCAAAAAATTAAGATTTCCGCAGGCGAAGTGGCCCGGAGTGGAGATTGCAGCCGCTTTCGGGCCGGAAACCGCATTGCCGAAGTTGCGGGCTGTCACGCCCTGCTGAACGAGAACGATATCGGAAATTTTTCTGCCCTGCGGATAAAGAATCTCCTGCCGCTCCAATTCCCGAACAGTTCCAAGCTTGGTAATCAAGTCCCGGAGTCTTTTACCGACGGGCGGATGCAGCCAAGGCGTAACAGGGACAGCACAGCCTCTTTTCTTTTCGTCGATACTGTAGTCGCGTCCCGTGCTGATTGCTGCCAACCATTCATTGGATACGTTTCCCATTCTTCCCTCCGAGGGTAATGTTTTGTAATGTTTTTTAGACGTATACCACGACAGAAGACTTCTTGTCCAGACAATATCGTATTCAGGGCGATTAGGCGCAAAAAAAGGCCCGTCGTTTTCGGACGGGCTCTGTTGGCAGTCGAGCTACTTTCGTTCAATGATCCGGATTTCTTCTCTCGGACTCGGGTCAGGCTCTTCTTTTTTATAGATTGCTTCACGGGCTAGTTGAAGCGCTGTTTCCATATCCGGGCACATATATTTATCGAGCCGCTGAGCGAGTCCTAAGCGTCTCATCTGGCGAAGCGGGTGTTCACTGGCGCCGACGACAATCAAAATCTTGCCGTGTTTCACCAGGTTCCGCTGGAAGGATTCAATAATGTCGAGGGCACTGTTGTCGATCGAGAGCAAATCAGTGAAATCGAAAATAACCACATCAGGTGCATCAGGCGCGGTGATGTGTTTGGGGTCTGTGACGATTTCCAGCTTGGAAACCGAGCCGAAGAAAAGCGCACCTTCCATGGCCCACGCTTCGATTTGCTTCGGCGCATCAAAGGGCAGTGTCTTGGGGATTACACGAGTGAGCGTGTTCATGCGATAGAGGAAGAACACTGCGGCAGTGAGCAGGCCGATTTCAACAGCAACCGTCAGATCGAAAATCACCGTCAGGAAGAATGTCACCAGCAAGGTGGCCTTGTAGGACATGGTGAACTGTCTCAGGCGAATAAATTCATGCCAGTTGCCCATGTTAAAGGCCATGAACAGGAGGATGGCAGAAAGCGCACAGAGCGGAACGTTCATTGCTAACGGAGCGGCCACAAGAATAATGACAAGCAGGGTCAGGCTGTGGATCATGCCTGCCATAGGCGTGACGGCACCGCTCTTGATGTTGGTGACGGTACGAGCAATGGTGCCTGTAGAAGGCAGTCCGCCGAAGAAAGGCACGATACAGTTAGCGATGCCTTGGCCCATCAGTTCCTGATTAGGGTCATGGCGTTCGTCCGTCATTGCGTCGGCAACACGGGCGCAAAGCAAAGATTCGATAGATCCTAGAAGAGCCAATGTGATGGCCGGTCCGAGCAACTGCTTTACGTTACCCCAGCTAATGTCAGGAATTTGGAATTTTGGGAGTCCTTGCGGGATACCGCCGAATTTTGAACCGATGGTTTCTACGGGAAGGTTAAAGAAAGAGACCAGTGCTGTCATGACGATCAGTACGACAACGGTACTCGGGATCCTGGCGAGCCATCTTCTCCACGGCGCACCGCCGATAGTCCAGGAACGAGGCCAGACGAAGACGATGATCAAGGAGGCAAGACCTAAACCGACAGCGTAAGGGTTGACGGTATTGATAGCGCCGGCTAGTGTCTCGATCTGATGGAAAAAGTCAGCAGGCATCTTGGCAATGTTCAGGCCTAGGAAGTCCTTGATCTGAGAAAGACCGATGAGTACGGCGATACCGTTGGTAAAGCCGATGACGATCGAGACCGGAATAAATCGAATGAAGCTCCCGATCTTAAAGAGCCCCATTAGGAATAGGAATATGCCCGAGAAAAAGGTTGCGATGAGCAGGTTGCCGACGCCGTACTGAGCAATAATGCCGTAAACGATAACAATGAAGGCGCCGGCCGGACCGCCGATCTGAACTTTGCATCCGCCTAAAAGAGAAATTAAAAATCCGGCAATGATGGCGGTGTAAATACCGGATTCCGGCGTCATGCCGGAAGCAATGGCAAAAGCCATCGCAAGAGGAAGTGCCACAACACCGACAGTGAGGCCTGCGGAGAGGTCACTTGTGAAAGTGGAGAAAGAATAATTTTTTAAAATGCAAAGAGAGGCTGGCTCGAATCGTGCTAACGGGAAACGATGCAGGGCCTCTACGATGTGAGATCTCGCGCTCATTTATCTTGGATCGAATACAGTGGATAACTTACGGCAGTAAGGCTGCCGAGGCAAAAATAAACTTATTTAGAACTTGGGTTCTGAAGCTAAGTGCCTAGATTATCCTCCCAATATCTCACATTTGAGCGTAAAGCTTCAACTATTTTCCAAAAATAAAGGTTTATCTGTAGCTGAAAAAAAGAACCCTCGGCGTTCGGACCGAGGGTTTTACTAAAGATCGTGATTAGTGCAGACGCATACCCGGCTTAGCACCCGGGAACGGTTCAAGCAGATAAAGACCCGAAGGTGTGTCTGCTCCGTCGGAGGCGGAAAGCAGCATGCCCTGAGAGAAACTGCCCATCATCTTGCGCGGCTCTAAGTTGGCGACAACCACGGTGAGCTTGCCGATCAGATCTTCCGGTTTGTAGTAAGCGGCGATGCCGGAGAAGATGTTGCGTGGTTCTTTTTCACCGATATCAATCGTAAGCTGAAGGAGCTTGCGGCTCTTTTCAACTTTCTTGCAGTCCAGGATCTTGCCGATTCTGAGGTCAACCTTGGCGAAGTCATCAAAAGCGATATTCGGAGCTAAAGGTTCGAATACGAATTCTTCAGATTCGGCCTCTGCCTTCTTCTCTTCCTTGGCAGGTTCGGAAGCTGCCTTGGCAGCCTTGGAGCTCAGTTCAAAGAGCTGCTGAACCTGTTTTTCTTCAACGCGCTTCATGAGGTGCTTGAAGGGGTTGATCGGTTTGTCGGAAGACAAAGCACTGTCAACGGACTTCCAGGTCAGTTCACCGCAGTTGAGGAAAGTTTCGACATTTTCAGCAGTGCGGGGGAGAACCGGTTTCAGGAACAGCGTCAGCAGACGGAAGGCTTCAAGCGTCACGGAGCAGACGGCGTGCAGTTCAGCGGCCTTTTCAGGCTGCTTGGCCAATTCCCAGGGCTGTTTCTGATCAACGAATTCATTGACTTTGTTGGCAAGCTCCATGACGGCGCGAAGAGCCTTGCCGTATTCACATCCTTCGAAAGAAGCGTTGATATCAGAAGCGGCGGCCTTGATTTCGGAAATCAGGCTGCTTTCCGCAATGGCCTGGTCCAGGACGCGGCCTTCGAAGCGCTTCACAAGGAAGCCTGCAGAACGGCTGGCAATGTTGACGTACTTGCCGACCAAGTCGGAATTAGTGCGGGAAATGAAGTCGGCGGAGCTAAAGTCTACGTCTTCGACCTTGGAATTGAGCTTGTAGGCGAAGTAGTAGCGCAGCCATTCCGGATCCATGCCGAGTTCAAGATAAACCAGAGGATCAAGACCGGTGCCGCGGCTCTTACTCATCTTTTGACCGTCTACGGTAACGAAGCCGTGCGCCCAGACATGGTCCGGTACACGGAAAGGTTTGCCGGAGAAGTGCAGCATGGCAGGCCAGAAAAGCGTATGGAAGTAAGCGATGTCCTTACCGATGATGTGAATCTGTTCGGTTGTGGAGGTCTCAAGCAGGGCTTCGAAATTGATGCCCTTGGATTCGCAGTAGGCTTTCAGACTGGCGAGGTAGCCGATCGGGGCGTCCAGCCAAACATAGAAGAACTTGCCCGGTTCATCGGGAATTTCAATGCCGAAGTAAGGGGCGTCACGAGAGATGTCCCAGTCGCTCAAGTCTCCGTCCTTACCCAGCCATTCTGCTGTTTTAGCGACGATCTGAGACTGCAGGCGAGGGGTACCGTCCGGGGCAGTGCCGCGGGTCCACTGACGCAGGAATTCTACGCAGTTGGGATCGGACAGTTTGAAGAAAAAGTGTTTGGACTTGCGCAGTTCAAGCTTGCTTCCGGACAGAGCGGAGTAAGGGTTAATCAAGTCGGTCGGGCGATAAACGGAAGCACAGACTTCGCAGGAGTCGCCGTACTGGTCAGGTGCGCCGCACTTGGGGCAGGTGCCTTTAATGAAACGGTCGGCAAGGAACATCTCGCGGACCGGGTCGTAATACTGTTCGATTTCCTTGGAATAAATCAGGCCGGCTTTTTTCAGGCGCTTGTAGATGTCTTGGGCCAGCTCAGTATTTTCTTTGCTGTCCGTAGAGTGCCAGTGGTCGAAACGGATGAAGAATCCGTTGAGGTACTTGGCGCGGCCGGCAGAGATTTCGGCCACGTATTCCTGAGGCGTGACGCCTTTTTTCTGAGCTGAGATCATGATCGGAGCACCGTGGGCATCATCTGCGCCGACAAAGTGAACGGTTGATCCGCACATCCGCTGATGACGGATCCAAATGTCGGCCTGGATGTATTCCATGATGTGTCCGAAATGGAAATTTCCATTGGCGTACGGCAGTGCCGTCGTCAAGAAGATAGTGCGATTAGTCATGACTTTTTCTAGAATGCTTTTGAAAAGAAATAATTTTAGCGGATCAGGAACTCGTAAGCAGGAGTTACGAAGTATCTGATATCCTAGGACAAACTTGGAAAGGGGCTTTCACGCCTGCCGAGTCCAACAGTAAGGAGAACACAATGCAGGAAAAAATCAGAGAGGTTCTCTCTGGCGTCATTGACCCGAACACGGGCAAAGATTTAGTTTCTTCTAAGGCTCTGAAGAAAGTTACTACAGAAGACGGAAAAACAACCGTCCAAATCGAATTAGATTACCCGGCCAAAACACAGGGCCCCGTCATTGAAGAGATGGTCCGTGCCAAACTGGTCGAGGCCGGTATTCCCGCCGATGTCAAAATCAGCCAAAACATCATCGCCCATGAAGTTCAGAGAGGCGTTAAGGTTTTTGATTCCGTCCGCAACATCATTGCCGTCTCCAGCGGCAAGGGCGGCGTCGGAAAGAGCACAGTGTCTGCCAACTTAGCACTCGCTCTTCAGCAGGAAGGCGCTAAAGTCGGCTTGCTGGATGCCGACGTCTACGGTCCGAGCCAGCCGACCATGCTTGGCATTACCGATAAACCTTATTCCGTTGACGGTAAGACTCTTGAGCCGATGATTGCTCACGGCCTGCAGGTTGCCTCCGTTGGCGTGCTTATCGATCCGGATCAGCCGATGATTTGGAGAGGTCCGCTGGCAGTTTCCGCGCTTCAGCAGCTTCTGAAACAGACCAACTGGAAAGACCTGGATTACCTCATCGTCGATATGCCCCCGGGAACCGGCGACATTCAGCTGTCTCTTTCTCAGGAAGTGCCTTTGACCGGTGCTGTGGTAGTGACGACTCCTCAGGACATCGCTTTGATGGATGCCCGCAAGGGTCTCGTGATGTTCGAAAAAGTGAATGTTCCGATCCTTGGCATCATTGAAAATATGGCAACCCATATTTGCTCGAAGTGCGGTCATGAAGAACATATCTTCGGCGAAGGCGGCGCAGCCAAGATGGCTGAGCAGTACGGCGTTGAACTTTTAGGCGAACTCCCGCTTGATATCAACATTCGTCTGAGCATGGACAAGGGCGAACCGATCGTGATTTCAGATCCCGACGGAAAAGTCGCACAAGCCTACAGGGAAATTGCACGTAAATTAGCCGTTGCAGTCTCTAAGAAGAACAAAGACTACAGCGCGAAGATGCCTTCCATTAAGGTGTCTGATACCTAATAAGGTCGAAAAACGAAAATCCGCCGTCAGCTCAGGGCTTTCGGCGGATTTTCGTTTTTACGAGATCCGGTAAACCGAGAAATTAGTCAAAATGCGGTGTCTCAACGCCGAGCACTTTGTGCAGTTTCGGGCTCGTGGTCGTGTACTGCAGGAGAACGCGTTTTTCCGGATACACATATTCGGAAGCGGCAAAAGCAGCCAAAGCGCATTCATGGAAACCGGAAAGGATCAGTTTCTTTTTACCCGGATAAATGTTGATGTCGCCGACAGCGAAGACGCCAGGGATGTTGGTTTCGAAACGGGCAGTGTCCACAACGATCTGTTTTCTTTCGAGCGTCAGGCCCCAATCTGCAATCGGTCCGAGTTTAGGCTGCAGGCCGAAGAAAACCAGCAGATGTTCGGCCGGAATACGGCGGGTAACGCCGTCGGCGCCGGTGACTTTAACTTCGGTCATTTGGCCGTTTTCTTCTGTGAAGCCCGTGACCTGACCGACTTCAAACTGCATTTCCCAGTTGTCGCAAAGCTCTTTCATCTTGCTGACAGATGCCGGAGCGGCTCTGAAACCTTCTCTGCGGTGAACCAAAACAACGCTTTCGGCCTTACCGACAAGATTGAGACACCAGTCAAGGGCTGAGTCTCCGCCCCCGCAAATGACGATGTTCTTACCTTCAAAAATTTCAGGATTTTTGACGCGGTAATGGAGCTGTTTGCCTTCAAACTGTTCAATGTGCGGAACTTTGAGCGTGCGAGACTGGAAGCTGCCCACACCGGCTGCAATGAAGACAGCCTTAGCTAAGAATTCGGTGCCTTTGGAGGTTTTAACGTAGAGACGTCCGTCATCAAGTTTTTTAAGAACCTGAGCCTCTTCGCCGTAGTGGAAAGTCGGTTTGAACGGTTCAATTTGCTTGAGCAGGTTTTCCGTCAGCTCCTTGGCGGTGCAGACAGGAACTGCCGGAATGTCATAGATCGGTTTGTCGGGGTAGAGCTCAACGCACTGACCGCCCGGATGGTTTAAAGAATCCAAAACATGGGCTTTCATTTCCAGAAGGCCCAATTCAAAAACCTGGAAAAGTCCGACGGGACCGGCGCCGATGATGACGGCATCGGTTTCAATCGGATTGTTCATCTTTATTTCTTCAGTCAATTTATAACCTTAGGTCTTAAAAAGTTAATTCTGATAATTTTCTCACTAAATGAGCGCGCTTTAAGCCCGAAAAAAGTAACTTTTGACAACGAGGCGCCTTAGAGGCCGGACCTCCGTGATTAGCAAGGTCCGCTTTCTGACTAATTGGAATGCTTACGATCAAAGTCTTCGTCTCGACGAAGTTCTCTGAGGCGGGCGTCAATTTCGCTCATGGTGTAGAAGTCACCGTCATTGGCCTTTTGAGCAAGCGAGAGCTGCTGGATGGCGGCGACGCGCTGACCTTGCAGGGCGTACATTTCTCCGATCGCCTGGTGACTTTGGCTGACTTTGCCCAATGCTTCATAGGCCTGCCCGAGGAAAGACTGATACTCCACCGTCGACTTAGATAACGCGTGCTGTTTGCGCAGGAAGTTCAAAAGATCGTTGTATTTCTTGTCCCTGAGCAGCAGATCGCCGTAATTAAGGACAAGCATTGTGGACAAAGGTGCTTTTTGCTGAGCGCTCTTTGCAAGCTGCAGTCCCCGTGCTCGGTTGGCCGGAGAAGATTCAAACACGAGATTCGAGTGCAGTTTGTTGATGATGGCAGAGTTTCCTCCGGCCATCTTTTGCGCGATTTCAATCTGCTTGAGTGCCTCAGCTTTATTCTTCATTTTTTGAGCTGCTACAGCTAAACCGTAGTGGGCTCCGATCGCCTGATAACCGGTAGCAGTTTTCAGTTCATTTCTAAAGTAGTCCGCAGCATCCGACCAGCCCTGATAACGGTTGGATTGAAGAACGCGAAGACGCGCACGAATGAGAAAGAAGTCCAGAGAGTCTTTGTGATTTCTTTTGCCGGCCATGCGGGAACGGTTCTGAGCTTCGCTCATACGATCAATGGTCAGCGGGTGCGTGCGCAGGTAAGCCGGTGCGGCGCGCGAGCCTTCATAAGCGCGGTTATTGAAGTCCAGGCGTTCAAAGAAGTTTTCCATGCCTTTCGGATCGAAACCGGCACGGACTAAGGAATTAAAGCCCACACGGTCTGCTTCGCGTTCGGCGTCGCGGGAGAAGGATAAATAATTCTGAGCAAGAGCGGCCTGGGTGCCGATGACCGAGGCTGCAGCGCCGTCTGCCGAACCGGCGCGTGCCGCCAAAATGGCGACCAGCAGAGAGCCTAGGGTTGCAGCCCAATTGCCTTTTTGGTTTTCAATCATTCGGGCAATATGGCGCTGCGCAACGTGTCCGATTTCGTGAGAAAGAACGGAAGCGAGCTCGCTTTCGCTGGATGCTGCAGTGACAAGTCCTGTATGAACGGCAATGAAACCTCCGGGAAGCGCAAACGCGTTGATGGAAGGATCACGAATCGGGAAAAAGAAGAAGGAATAGCTGGAACCCGGACCGGCAGAGACGAGTTTGTAGCCGAGACGCATCAAGTAGTCGATGGTCTCCGGGTCATTCAGATAGGTAGGATCGGAGCGAACTTCGACCATGATCTCTTCGCCGAGCTGACGTTCCTGCATCGGAGACAGGGCCGAACCACCTGCCGCACCGAGGTTCGGCAGATTGTAGTTCTGTGCATAGGTTCCCGCGATCGGCGCAGCAGCCAGAATACAGGAGAGACACAGAGAGAGCAGCGGTTTCAAAGTCATTCCGTTTTTATCCAATAATATTTATCATTCAAGCAGTAAGGAAAAATATAACAGTAATCCTGTTTTTTGCTGTAACTAATTCGAAAAAGGTATTTATATGTCCGAGTTGACTCATTTCAACCAGGCGGGCGAGGCCCATATGGTGGATATTGCCGATAAAGATCAAACCCATCGCATCGGTATCGCCGAGGGCTGGATCAGCATGCATCCGGAGACTTTTGCCCTGGTGGAAAAGGGGAACGCTAAGAAAGGAGACGTTCTGGCGGTTGCACGTATTGCTGCCATCATGGGTTCGAAGAAGACACCGGATCTGATTCCTCTTTGCCATCCGATTGCCCTAACGCATGTGAACGTTGACTTTGAACTCTATCCGGAAGAAAGCAAAGTGCGCTGTGTGGCGACCTGTGAAACCAAAGGCAGAACCGGCGTTGAAATGGAAGCCCTAACGGCTGTCCAAGTCGGCCTTCTGACCATCTACGACATGCTTAAAGCTGTAGACCGCGGAATGTGCATGACCGACATCCGTTTGCTGGAAAAGCACGGCGGCAAGAGCGGCGACTGGGTTCTGAAGAAATAGAAAACCAGCTGAAAGAAAAAGCCGAAGGTGCGAGCCTTCGGCTTTTGTCTTACATGGACGGAAGAATTCCAAGCTGGGCGGCTTCGTAAACCGCTTCCCCTCGGGAATGTACTTGAAGCTTGCGGTAAATCTTCTTGATGTGCGCCGTGACCGTGTGACAAGAGATGTTTAAGACCGAACTGATCTCTGCGAAGCTCATGCCTCGGGCAAGAAGATTGAGAACTTCGGTTTCTCTTGGTGACAAGGGATTTGCAACGGCAGGCCGACTTGCCGCAACGGAAACGACCGGCTTGACGGCCGGCTTCCGGCGTAGGGCATCAACTAAGACCCTCGCTGCGGTTGGGCTGATCGGACTTCCATGCGCACGCAGAATGCGGATGTAGTTTCCGACATCGTGAAGGTCGGAGTCCTGCTTCGTGATATAGCCGACAGCGCCGTTTTCGACGGCAGCAGCAATATCGGCAGCTGAGTTTTTGGAAGTGACGGCAACGATATTTTGAACCGCGAGATCTTCGGAGGCGCGGCGGATAAAATCCAAGCCGTCCCCGTCCGGAAGGTTGAGTTCCGTGAACAGGATGTCGCAGTTTGTTTGAGCAAGCAATGCAGTCGCAGAGGCAATGCTTGAACAAATGCCAATCAGTTTAATGTCAGGATCATGAATAAGACGCTGACGATAAACTCGCTGTGTGTCAAGATCCGGCTCCACAACGAGAACGGTTGTCTCCCCAGTGTTCAAAATTACCCTCCCGCCGGCAACTTAATCGTAATCGGCTTGTGTTATTTGCTGTTGTAATGTGTAATCGAATCCGCTGTCTCTATCGAAACAGGGTTTTTCGCAGCTTCTACCTTATTGTAATTATTCTACGGAAAAATAACCATAAGTAATTACTTTATTGATGTTACCCCTTGCAATAACTACGGGATTATTTGTCATTTTTTTTGAAGTCGATATTCTCTTCCTACTCAATTGCCTTGTCTTCCACGAGTTTCTCAGCGGGGTCGCGCATATTTCTAACGGAGTAGCCGATTTTTGCACCGGCTCCGACCATTAAGGCCCCGGTTGCCCAAAATGCCGATGCGGCTCCGATCACCGAACCGCCGAAACCGAAGAGCAGGGGCAAAATCGCATGGCTGGCGTTCATCAGCATGGTTCGGATTCCGATCGCTTCGCCTACGCGGCCGTCAGGAGTTACCTGATGGAGCAGCGAGAGAACGTTCGGCTGAGAAGCTCCGAGAGAGGCGCCGAGCCATCCGCAAAGTAGGAAGAGAAGCGTGAGCGATGTCGTAAAAGGAAAAACAATATAAGTCAGACCGGCTGAGATCATCACGAAAATAATGATGGACCATTCTTTGAACATCTGAGAAAGGATCGGCATGAAAACTCGGACGGCAAACGTGCAGATGGAGAATGTACTTAACAGCCAGCCGATGGCGACGGCGTCTAATCCGATTTCGGTGCCGTAAACCGGAATCATGAAGGCCTGAAGATCCCAAGCCATAGAAACGAAGGCAGACGCAAGCAGAACGTTTCTGACTTTCTCATCTTTGAATAATTCAAAGGCACTGTGATGCCGATTATCTTTAGCCTGAGATTTGTTAAAGGCCGAGGGTAGGCCGCGTGCCTGGAGCAGAAAGATTCCGCCGCCGAGGAGCGCAAAAGTCAGCGCGCCGCCGAACGCCCAATAGTAGCTTCCGTGATCGATCAGGTAGCCGGCTACAACCGGTCCGGTTGACCCCGAAATTGAAAAGGCGATGGATTGATAGGTAAAAGCCGTTGCCCGATTTTTATTATTTGAGAGATGTCCGATTAAGCCCTGGCCGCTGATGAGCGTAAAAACAAATCCTGTACCCGCAAGCAAAGACGTCACGATGATAGGCCAAAAGCCAAACTGCTCATACGGGAAAAGAATCGGCATCAGGCACGCCGCCGAGATCATCAGGAAAGAAACCGTGATCGGGATACGAACCCCGATTTTATCGATGAATTTCCCGACATGAATTGAGATCAGTGCCGGAATCGCCGCATAAGTACTCAAAATCACGCCGACCATCCACGCAGGCTGCCCGTAATGCAGGGCATAAAGGGTGGAAATAACGCGCGAAGAAGTAAAACCGCAGTGCAGGAGGGCCATGAAGGCGACGATTTTGAGGATTTTTGTCATTTTTATAATGAACAAGGGCGCCTCGATGGACGCCCTTGAGTAAGTGTGGTTTGTTCTAAACGTCCGTCGGCGTTAGTTTGCCTGAATTACCAACAGAGGCGTGTCACTGATCGCGGCAATACGCGTAGCGGTCGAACCGAGGACGGCGGCTTTGAAAGCGCCGTAGCCGCGTGTTCCCATGACGATGAGATCTAAACCTTCATTCTTAGCGAAAGCTGCGATTTCGTCGCCGGGATTGCCGACCAGGCAGATTTCTTCTGTCTTGAAGCCTTTGTCTTGGAAAGCTTTACGGCTCGGACCGACGGCTTCATCAAAAGATTCCTGCTGCATGGCGCGAACTTCGGATTCATTCATTGTCGGGAGCGCCATACCGGCCATATCCGGCATAACGACACCGGCGTAGTCACTGACGACGTTCATCAGATAGAACGTCGGATGGTCGCCGAAAATATCGTGGTTCTTAAGAATGTGTTCGACAGCGGCTTCACCATACTTGGAGCCGTCGATCGCAACGCCGACCTTCAGAGAGTCATTAGTGGGCGCCGGTTTGTTGCGCAGGATCAGGACGGATTTGTCGCAGAGCGCCAAGACGGAATTGGTAACCGAACCAAGCAGGAGGCCCTTCAAGGCAGAGCGGCCATGAGAACCCATGATGATCAGATCGGCGCCGGATTTTTCAGCAACTTTTGCGATTGTCGGAGCGGCTTCGCCGACAGCATAGCGGGCGGTAGCTTTGACGCCTGCGGCTTTCAGTGCTTCGATTGCAGGTTCAAGAATGACGTTGGCTTCCTCGTCGTAATAACCGCTCAGGGAGCCATTGCCGATTAATTTGGAGGCTCTTGCGGGAACGGGGGCTTGCACGCTCAGCAGTTCGATTTCAGGGTTGTGTCCTAAGAGAGTTGCACGTGAAGTGACAAATTCAATTGAGTGTTTACTGAACTCGCTTCCGTCGATGGGAACTAAAATCTTCATTTAACCTCCGATAATCATTGTTAGTAAGCTTGTTTTTCTTTCACGAGCTTTGTTGACATTATGAATTATCCCATCTGTAATTAAAAGAGTTATCAAAGAAACATTAGGGCAAGACGAAGTTTCTTTTGAGGACGATGTCTGACGAATAGAAGTTGAAAATGGCTGAAGAGAACAAATATCCGCTCGATTACGAAAGACGCTTTGGCGGCGTTGCAAAACTCTACACCAAAGCCGGTGCCGAACGCTTAAAAAATGCTCATGTCTGTGTGGTCGGTTTAGGAGGCGTGGGTTCTTGGGCAGCGGAAGCTTTAGCTCGTACGGCCGTTGGCCGCATCACGCTGGTGGACTTAGATAATGTCGCAGAGAGCAACACGAACCGTCAGTTGCAGGCGATGACAGGGGTTTATGGTAAACCGAAAGTCGATGCGACGGCAGAAAGAATCCACGCGATCAATCCGCTCTGCGACTGCAGGAAGATTGAAGATTTCATCGAAGTAGAAACCGCAGAATCGCTTCTGCCGGAAGACGCCATCATTCTTGACTGCATTGACAACGTTAAAGTTAAAGCAGCTATGGCGGCCGTCTGTAAAAAAAGAAAGCAATACATGGTTGCGTGCGGCGCGGCCGGTGGCAAGACGAGTGCCATGAACATTATTCACGAGGATTTAGCCCGAACGACCGGAGATCCTCTTTTATCCCGAATGCGTTACGACCTTCGCAAAAAATACGGGTTTCCTAAACTAAAAGCAGGAAAGAGAATTGAGAAGTTCGGCATTCCTTGTGTTTACACCGCAGACCCCGTTAAACGTCCGGAAGGAGTGTGTGACGTCGGCGCCGGCCTATCTTGTGCCGGCTATGGATCTTCCGTTGTAGTAACAGCAGCTTTGGGCTTGGCCGCCGCCTCTGTCGCGATCAACCACATTACGGGGATCGACACTAAATAAAACTTAACGGAATGTAACAAATCCTATTACACTTATGGGCAAATAAAATTCTTAAAAGGACGGTCAGCTATGTATAACCGTATTTTGGTTCCGACAGACGGATCCGAACTCTCTGATAAAGCGCTTGAAGCTGCGGCCGATTTTGCCAAGGCTCTGGGTTCCTCTATTGTCATCATTACTGTTATTGAGCCTTACAGCTATACCAATCTCTCTGAGTACAGACCTGAAAGTATTGATCAATACGATTCCAGAGTTAAGGAAATGGCTCAGGAACGACTGGAAATCGCTCGAGAACTGGTTGAGAAATTGTGGCTTTCAAATCCTTCTCTCCGGCCGAAGCGATTATTGACGCCGCCAATGAATACAACTGCGATTTGATTTTCATGGCCTCTCACGGCAGACAGGGCTTTGCAGCCGTGCTTTTAGGCAGTGAAACTCAAAAAGTTCTGACTCATTCCAAGATTCCCGTCATGGTTTACAGATGATTACGGGAAAGAGGCTCTGTTTGAGCCTCTTTGCAAATCCGGAGTCAAATCTCGAGTCAGAATACACAGAACAAAATTTGAGGAGTAATAGATAAATGACTGAAGAAGTTAAGACTGAAGCCGAAAAGGGCCAGGAGCAGATGGATGCGGCCAACCTTTTCCGCGAAGAAATTTACACCGACAGAAAGATCGGTGTGATTCGCTGCCTGGTGCCTGTAACAGCAGATGGCAAAGTGGACGAGAGCCGCAAGGTT
>URYO01000002.1 GCA_900552195.1 uncultured Sutterella sp.
CCAGGAATACGGTAAACCGGTGCTTTTACACTGAATGTTTCGCGATGACGTCCTAAACGTCGAGCTGTCAGAGCGCCGCCCCAAAGACAGGCAGTGTCCAGTGGGAAAACATTGGAAACGTCATTCACGGGACCTAGTGTGGACCAGTGCCCGAAAGCAACAGGCGTCTTAGCTGTTTTGCGGGCCGGAAACTTAAACCAAGGAATGTATTCAACAGGCGTATCGGCAGGAGAAAGTTTCTGTTTGAAATCCATCGTACCGTCGGCATTGAGATAACGAGTACGCGTCAGCACGTTGACGACGGCGCGCAATCGGTCTTTGCCGCGAAGATCCGAACTCCACTGCTGCTTGCCGAAAAGCTCCCCGATCTGGCTTAGCCCTTTGTCAGAACGAATAAATTTTTCGACCCTGGAAGCCTGCTTCAGTGTTTCTTCGACAGACCAAGACCAATGAGTTGCGGCATGGACGCATAAAAATCCATGATCAACCAAAGCTAAGGGACGATTTCTCAGCCACTGAATGATGTCATCGCAGTCTGGAGCGTTGAGAATTTCAGAAATCGTATCTTCCGGAGACATCGCTCTTTGGCCGGCATAAACGGCCAAAAGGTGGAGTTCGTGATTGCCGAGCAGGCACTCGGCGCGATCTCCCATACGCATGACGGTGCGGATAGTCTCGAGAGATTTCGGACCGCGATTGATAATATCGCCGATAAAAATCAAACGGCTTTTGTTCGGAATCTGTTGGAGAAGCTTCTCCAGGGTATCAAAACACCCGTGGACATCGCCTATGGCATAAGTTTTCACATCTAGCTCTTCAGAACAAAGACTTCATCGGGCACAATTTCTAGGCCCACAAATGAAAATGCCCGGAAGCTTTAAAAGCTGCCGGGCGGAATCTTGGTGGCGAATCACGGACTCGAACCGCGGACACAAGGATTATGATTCCTCTGCTCTAACCGACTGAGCTAATTCGCCATCTGACGATCAAGTCATCAGGGAAGTTGAATATTACACAGCTATTTCAATCTGTGCAAGTTCATCTACCCATAAACAGGTGTAATAGTTTGTAAATTAATACCACTGAGCGTAGAAATGATGCACCGGACCGTGTCCTTTTCCGATTTGAAGCTCATCGGCGTGGATGATGGCCTGTGTGATGTAGCGCTTGGCTTCTCTGGCTGCCATGGGAATATCCGTTGAAGACGGCAAAAGAGTTGCCAGCGCCGAAGACAGCGCACAGCCGGTGCCGTGCGTGTTCTTTGTCATTGTTCTTTCGGCGCGGTAACGGATCATGTGGCGTCCGTCATAAAGCAGGTCTTCCGAGTAATCCACTCCTTCCATGTGGCCGCCCTTGAGATAGACCCAGCCGTGACAGCCTTTGAGTTTCCAAAGGTCATTAGCCGCCGCTTCTATCTGCTCATCGTCGGTAATATCAACGGTCTCAAGCAATCGAGCTGCTTCAGGCAAATTAGGAGTTATGACGGTAGCCAACGGCAGAAGTTCATCGCGCAGAGTGGCCACAGCGTCGTCCGTAAGCAGTGCATCTCCGCTCTTGGCGACCATGACGGGGTCCAGAACAATGTAGCGAGGATTCCAATAACGCAAACGCTCTGCAACACCTTTAATAAGGTTTGAGTCAAACAGCATTCCGATTTTGACGGAATCAATACGAACGTCCTCGAAAAGAACATCAATCTGCTTTTTGACAAAATCTGTCGGAATGGGAATCACGCCGAAAACGCCTTGCGTATTCTGTGCGGTTGCAGCGGTCACGACACCCGTTGCATATCCGCCCAACGAACTAATCGTTTTGACGTCTGCCAGGAGACCGGCGCCGCCCGAAGGGGCAATGCCGGCAATGGAAAGTACATTAGGATGCTTGATCTGCATTCGTATCACCTTTCAACAACATATCGATAACTTGGATTGTCCGCTCGGTAGCTCCGCGCTGCTCCTGCGCAAACTTCGCGGCTTTCTCTCCGATTTCGGCTCGTTTTGCAGGATCGCTAAGCACTTCGTCGGCAATTCGCAAAGCTTCCGTGAAACCGGCAGCACGAAGCAGAGCCCCCTCGGACTCAGCCTTTTTCACAATAAAGTCAAAATTAAAGATGCTCGGACCCACAATCACGGGAAGCCCGATGGCGCAAGGCTCAATCACACTTTGACAGCCGTAATTCTCGAAACTGCCGCCCATGATGACAAGCGAAGAAAGTGCATAGTAAAAGCCCATCTCGCCCATACTGTCACCTAAGACAATCTGAGGACCCTGCTTGGACAGCACAGTCTTCCAATCTCGGATTTGCGAGCGCTTGATGTAAGTAAAACCGCTCTTTTCGATAAGTTTGGCAACTTCTTCGAATCGCTGCGGATGACGCGGAACAATCAGAATCAGACGGTCCTCTAGAACGCCAGCAGCCTGCGCTTTCTTCAGCGCTTCCAAGAATTTCTGTTCTTCGCCTTCTCGGGAACTGGCCAGGCAGATGATGTCTCGTTCGGCATACTTCAAAATTTCCCGACCCGTCCTCAGCTGAATCGCGTTGGGCGTGAAATCAAATTTCAAGTTGCCTAGAACCTTCACATCGTGAGCACCGGCCGCCTTAAGACGCTCGGCGTCTTCTTCATATTGCGCCAGCGCCATCGTCAGACGTCCGAAAGCATCCTTGATCAGCGAACCGGCTTTTTGGCCTTGCTTAAAGGATTTTTCAGAGAGGCGCCCGTTGACCAAGACGGTCGGGATCCCCAACTTCTTGGTGAAGTACGTGAGGTTCGGCCAGACTTCCGTCTCCATCAGCAGGCAGAGGTCCGGCTGAGTAGCTTTCAAAAACTTTTTGACTGCCCTCGGCGTGTCGTAAGGCAAATAACACTGAGCAATTCGGTTTCCGAATTTCTGAGCGAATTTAGCCCCGACCTCACGACCCGTCGGCGTCATATGCGTATAAAGAATTTCGGTGTTGGGCCAGCGTTTAAGGATCGACTCGACCAAAGAAAATGTGGCTCGGGTCTCTCCGACGGAAACCGCATGTATCCAAATCCGGGTTCTTCCTTTAGTTCGCGGCGGATAGTGAGCCGTCCCGAATCGCTCGGACCAATGCTCCAGGTACTGCGGCTGTTTTCGCGAACGCTTATATAAATAGAGCATGGCTGCCGGCACCGCGGCGTAAAGCAAACCACTGTAAATCGGACGGGGAAGAATCATTCAATTACCTTTTCATAAGCGCTAAGCACTTCCTGAACTTGAGGACAGCATCCTACTCCGCCGAGAGCTTTCTTTTTGCCCTCTCCGACCAACGGAACCAGTTCGATCGGGTAGTCTCGAAAAATCCCGACGGTCGGCCGCCCCATTGCTGCGGACAGATGCGTCATACCGGTGTCCAAACCGATCACGGCGTCAGCAGAGGAAATCTTTTCCATCAGCTGTCCGATCGGCATACGCTCGGGAACCTCGGCAGCTGCGCCGAGTCTTGCCTGAATGCGCAGAACTCGCTCTTTTTCTTCCGGAGAGCCCCAGGGGAGCACGACCTTCTTGCCTCGGCGAATGAGTTCGCCTCCGAGTTCAATCCATTTTTCTTCAGGCCAAAGTTTCGTCTCGCGGCTAGTATTGCAGAAAAAGAAAACGCTGCCTGCAGATTCCGGAGAACCTTCAAACTGAAAGTTAAATTGAGGTTTTGTTGAACCGAGATCGTAGCCCAGACTTTTAGCCGCCAGTTCACGACAGCGGTCAACCGCGGATTTCTGCCGATCGACCGAAGACTTAACGGAATAAAGAATCGTAGCCAAAGGCTCCTTCCCCGAACGGCGATCGTATCCGGCCACAGGCGCATTTGTCCATGAAGCCAAGACCGCGCTTTTAATCAGTCCTTGAAGATCAATGACTAAATCGTAGTGTTTGCCGCGAAGCTTCTCGCGAAGAGCCTTGATCTGATCTCGTGTCGACTTTTCAAAAATTCGTTTTTTCCATTTTCTTACCGAGCACTCGATGACCTCGGCAACGCCCGCGACATGCCTGGGAATATCGGCAAACGAATCTTCGACCAGCCAGTCGATTTCGGCATCGGAAATAAAACGTTTGATATCCTCGACGACAGGGACGGCATGGACGACGTCCCCCATCGAAGTCGTTTTAACGATCAATATTCGCATTCGCTGCAAATTAGAACGGAAGTTTTGCTTCAGGTGCGACTTTCAAAATCTCTTCTTTGAAGCGATTCTGGATACGGGCCAAGGCTTCAGGCGTGTCTGCCTCAAAACGCAGAACAACTACGGGTGTGGTGTTGGATGGACGAGCCAGAGCAAAACCGTCCTTCCATTCAACACGAATACCGTCAATCGTAATAATGTCCTGAGCATCCTCAAACTTGGCATTTTCCTTCAAACGCTCGACCAGTTTGACGTTTTCACCTTCTTCGGTCGGAATCTGCAGTTCAGGAGTCGAGACTGCATTCGGGAGTGCTTTGAGAGGAACATTCGCATCGGCGCTTCGGGTCAAAATTTCCAACAAGCGGGTGGACGCGTAGACACCGTCGTCAAAGCCGGGCCAGCGGTCATGGAAGAAAATGTGACCGCTCATTTCTCCGGCAAAGTCAGCATTGACTTCTTTCATCTTCGCCTTAATCAGCGAGTGACCGGTACGCGACATCACGCAGACGCCGCCGCGGGATTCGACGTACGGACGAATGTTGCGAGTGCATTTGACGTCATGAACAATAACTGCGCCGGGTTTATGAGCAAGAATGTCGCCGGCAAAGAGCATTGCCTGACGGTCCGGGAAAATGACTTCACCGTCCTTAGTCACAACACCCAAGCGGTCACCGTCGCCGTCATAGGCAATACCGATTTCGGCATCGCCTTCACGCAGAGCTTCCTTTATGTCTTCCAAATTTTCCAGTTTGGAGGGATCCGGATGATGATTCGGGAAGTGTCCGTCCACATTCGTAAACAAACCTTGTACTTCGACGCCGAGACGAGTCAGCAGGTCAACCGCCAAGGGGCCGGCAATACCGTTGCCCGCATCGACAACTGCCTTAATCGGTCGGGAAAGTTTGACGTCGGAAAGAATCTTTTCCATATAAGCAGGTACGACATCAACCTGTTCATAAGGCCCTTCTTTTTCAGCGGTGTAGAGTTCGTTGTTAACGATCATCTCGTAAATGTGCTGAATGGCAGGGCCGTAGAGCGTCTCATCCGCAAGCATCATCTTCAAACCGTTGTAGTCAGGAGGATTGTGGCTTCCGGTGACGGCAACGCCGCTTCCTGTTTTAAGGTAGACCGTACTGAAATAGAGCACCGGGGTCGGAACCGCACCGATGTCATAAACGCCGACTCCGGCCTTACGGATGCCTTTCATTAAAGCAGCCTGCAGACGAGGACCGCTCAGACGACCGTCTCTGCCCACACAGATGTGAGAAACATTTTTCTTTTGGGCCAGTGTGCCCAGTGCCATGCCGACTTTTTCGCAGACCTCTTCGGTCAGCGTCTTATCAACTATTCCGCGAATGTCATAAGCCTTAAAAATTGAACGGGAAATCGTTTCAGCCATCGTTTTCATCCAAAGAAAGAATAGTTACCGATTTTAACGGCTTTAGCGTCCGATGAACTACCGCAAAATGATGGCGGTAAAATTTGGAGAACATTCAATTGGGTCTTTAAAATGAACATTCTCAAACCCTCCATGGAGGCCATTCGCAACGCCTCTGTTCTTGTTGTCGGGGATGCGATGCTGGATCGATACTGGTTCGGCGATGCTTCCCGCATTTCTCCGGAAGCGCCCGTTCCCGTCGTTAAGGTAACCCGTACAGAAGACCGTCTCGGAGGCGCAGCCAACGTGGCTCGCAACTCAGCCAGCTTAGAAGCCCGTACTTCTCTGCTTGCGATCATCGGCGATGACGAAGCCGGCACCAAAATCATGGACCTCCTTGAGGCCTCCAAAGTTCGTCCGTGCCTTTACCGCGCTGAAAATTTCACTACAACACTCAAACTTCGTATTCTTGCGCGCAACCAGCAGATGCTGAGAACTGATTTTGAATCCTCCGTCGCAGGAACAGTCCTTGATCAGCACTCTCACCGCTTCACCTCTCTGCTGCCTGATCATGATGTCGTCATTCTTTCCGATTACGGCAAGGGCGGTTTGGACCGCATCGAAAATATGATCCAAGAGGGCCGCACTTTCGGCCGTCCGATCCTGATCGATCCGAAGGGAGACGACTACTCCCGATATAAAGACGCCACGGTGATCACGCCTAACCGCAACGAATTGGCCCAAGTTATCGGAAAATGGAACAGTGAAGCCGACCTTTTCAACCGCGCACAAAACCTGCGAAAAGAATTAAATTTGGAGAAAATCCTTCTGACGCGAAGCGAAGAAGGCATGACCTTATTTGATGACGACGGTGCTTGGACCGTCCCCGCGCACGCCCGTGAGGTCTACGATGTGTCCGGCGCCGGTGATACGGTCATTTCCGTACTCGGTGTGATGCTCTCGGCCGGCTGCGACTGGCACACTGCCGTTTACATCGCCAACCAGGCCGGCGGCATCGTCGTCGGCAAACTCGGTACCGCAACTGTTACCCCGGAAGAACTCTTTAATACGCTTTAACTTGAGGAACTAGGAATGAGCTTTATTGTTACCGGTGCTGCCGGCTTTATCGGCGCCAATATCGTCAAAGGTCTCAACAACAGAGGCTGCAATGATGTCATCGCTGTCGACAACCTCACTCAGGCAGACAAGTTTGTCAATTTGGCCGACCACCACATCATCGATTATTTCGATAAGGTCGACTTCATTGAAAAAGTTAAAGCCCGCAAGATCGCAAAGCCCGAAGCCATTTTCCACGAAGGCGCCTGCTCCGACACCATGGAGCACAACGGCCACTACATGATGGAAAACAACTACCGCTATACGCTCGAGCTTTTCCGCTGGTGCCAGGAAGAAAAGATCCCCTTCATCTATGCTTCATCAGCCGCAACTTATGGCGCTTCCAATGTCTTTAAAGAAGACATTCGCTACGAAAAACCTTTGAACGTTTACGGTTATTCCAAATATCTGTTCGATCAGGTTCTGCGTAAAGAAATGCAGAAGGGTCTTACGGCTCCTGTCGCCGGACTTCGCTACTTCAATGTTTACGGTCCGCATGAACAGCACAAAGGCCGCATGGCTTCCGTGGCATACCACCAGTTCCACCAGTTCCGTAAGGACGGAAAGGTCAAACTTTTCGAGGGCTGCTTAGGTTATACAAACGGCGCCCAGATGCGTGACTTCGTTTACGTGGACGATGTCGTCGATGTGAACTTCTTCTGCTTAGATAAGTCCGTTTCCGGTATCTACAATTGCGGCACCGGAAAGGCTCAGCAGTTTAATGACGTCGCGCTGACCGTTGTTAATACACTGCGTGAACAGGAAGGCAAAGCCGCCTTGTCGCTTACCGAGGCTGTCAATCAGGGCTTCATCGAATACATTCCGTTCCCCGAAGCATTGGTCGGCAAGTATCAAGCCTATACACAGGCGGACCTCACCGAGCTCAGAAAAGCCGGATGCGAAGTTAAGTTTAAGAGCGTCCAGGAAGGTACCCGCCTCTACATGCTCGAACTTCTTAAAAAATTCGCATGAGATTTTGCTTTACCTTCACACCTCGGTTCAGCAGCGCGGTAAAAGCCGCGTTTCTGGATCGAGACGGCGTCATCAATGTCGACTACGCCTATGTCCACAGGCGGGAAAATTTCCATTTCATTCCCGGCGCGCTTGAGGGCGCTGCCGAGCTTGTCCGAAAAGGCTATCAGCCGGTTATCGTGACAAACCAGAGCGGCATCGGACGCGGCAAATACAGTATTGAAGAGTTTCGCGAGCTGAGCTTTTGGCTTGCCGGTGTTTTCGAGCGGCACAACGCTCCGCTCTCGGCCCTGTATTTTTGCCCTCACCATCCGACGCATGCTTTTGCTCCTTACCTGAAAGACTGCGATTGTCGAAAACCCAACCCCGGGATGCTGCTTCAAGCCGCGCAGGATCTCAATATTAACCTGACGCAAAGCGTTCTCATCGGTGATAAACCTTCCGACATACAAGCCGCCAAAGCCGCCGGCCTCTCCGAGGCTGTTTTAGTTCAGTCTGACGGCACAAAACCTTTAACCGAGTGCACCGTTCCGCACTTACAAGCGAAAGACCTTCTCGCCGCCGCTAAATTACTATGAGTCAGCATCTTCCTCCTCCTTCTTTCGAGAAAAAGATTGTTCCCTTCGAAGAGCTCGAAGAATTCGTAAGCAAGCTCCCGCATCCGATCGTCCTGACGAACGGCGT
Source organism: uncultured Sutterella sp. (assembly GCA_900552195.1). GTDB lineage: Bacteria > Pseudomonadota > Gammaproteobacteria > Burkholderiales > Burkholderiaceae_F > Parasutterella. The sequence goes on from URYO01000002.1 coordinate 8,290, forward strand.
CTTTGACATCCTGCACCGCGGTCATGTGACTTACCTGGCACAAGCCGCTTCTCTAGGTGCCAGCTTGGTCGTCGCCGTCAACAGTGACGAATCCGTGCGGATGCTCGGCAAAGGACCGGACCGTCCGATTAATTCGGAAAACGACAGAGCCGCTGTCCTTGCCGCATTGGAAAGTACTGCCTGTGTTGTGATTTTCAAAGATAAGGTTCCGCTAGAAGTTGTAAAAAAAGTCCGCCCCGACATTTACGTCAAGGGCGGAGATTATGAGATCTCTCAGCTTCCTGAAGCCGAGATCGTTCACTCATACGGCGGAAAAGTTGTGACGGTCGCTTTTGACTACGACCGCAGCACAACCAAACTCCTCAATAAGGTCAGATCTAAATAATTCTGTAGCCTTCTTTACGGGCGTAGTGAACGGTTGCGTTCAGGAAGCCTTGTTTGGAGCCGCAGTCAAAGCGCTCTCCGTCGTACTTGCAGGCGATCGTTTTGCCTTTAGGAATTTCACGGGCGATCGCATCGGTCAGCTGGATTTCTCCTCCGGCACCGCGGTCGATCTTGCGAAGACTGTCAAAGATTTCAGGTTCAAGAACATAGCGTCCGATCACTGCCATGGTCGAGGGTGCAACCTGAGGATCAGGTTTCTCAACAATAGAGCGGATCGTCGGACACTTCTCGTGTTCACCGTTAACTTCGACAATACCGTATTGTTTGGTCAGTTCACGAGGAACGGTTTGTACAGCAAGTACGTTGCCGCCGTCATTCTCTTCACGGGCCTTGATCAGCTGGGCAATCGCAGGCTGTTTGGCATCAATCAGGTCATCAGCCAGTAAAACGGCAAACGGCTCTTCCCCGACAACGGGCTGTGCGCAGAGAACTGCGTGTCCCAGGCCAAGCGGTTCAGGCTGACGGATAAAAATGAAATTAATTCCGGGCGGCACAACTGCTTTCAATGTAGCCAAAAGGGCATTCTTATTTTTGCTCTTTAAGTCGCGCTCAAGCTCGGGCGCGCTGTCAAAGTGGTCTTCAATGGCGCGTTTATGGCGGCCGGTAATGAAGATCATATCTGTAATACCGGCAGCTGCTGCCTCTTCAACTGCGTACTGGATCAAAGGTTTATCCACCACGGGAAGCATCTCTTTCGGCATCGCTTTCGTTGCGGGAAGGAAACGAGTGCCGAGTCCGGCAACCGGGAATACTGCTTTTCTAACAGGTTTCATTTTCGTCATTTGAGTACAAAACACTACTGCGGTAAGTTTAATCGTCTTCTCAAAAAATTCGAACCTTAGCCGTTTGCGATCGCTTTGGCCAAAGCCTCCGCCGCATTCGCATCGTTAGCTATATATTCGTCGCCCCAGATTTCTTGGAGCTTAGCTCTCATACGTTCCTCACAAATCTTTGCGACTTCGTGGCGCGTGAGATCTTTTGTGTTGGTAATCGGTTCCAAAAAGTGAACAACCACTTCGACGTCTTCCATCGTGACGACATTCCACAAGGAACCGAACAAAGTGACATCGCCGGAAAAAGCAGCCTGCTTAGTCGGCTTTCCTTTGTTTTTGTAGGAAAGAATCACGGGCTGGACCGTTGCTCCGATCTCACAGGCCGGCGCAATAAAGTTGGCTTTAATCGGCAGAAGTTCATTGCCGAAAGTTGTGGTACCTTCGGCGAAAATCGTGACAGCTTCGCAGTTGCAAAGCGCACCGCGAATGTCATCGTTGATGCGCAAAATCGCACGCTTACTTGAGCGATTGATAAAAAGCGTTCCGATCTGCTGAGCGATCAACCCGAAAATCGGCCACTTCGCAATTTCGGTCTTCGCGATAAAGCGACTAGGAAGCTGGGAGTCCAAAGAGAAGATGTCCAGCCAAGAAACATGGTTGCTCAAAACCAGACAGGCCGGAGGTGTATCTGTCAGACCGCATTCATGCAGCAGCTCGGGTACATGGCCTTCATAACTGCAGCGAACCCCGGCAAGCTTCAGCACCTGAGTCGGATAATAGCGAAGCATCCTGCCTTTTTCTTTGCGGTCTACGCGTTTAAACCGCGTATACGCCTGAAAAAGACAAACGAAGGTATAACAAATGACTCGGCTGAACCGCCAAATGCCTTTAATGGTTTTCATTTTTATCTCCGGGAACTTTGTTCAGCCATTGGTCAAGAATAATCGCAGCGGCCTCATCGTCGATGGGCTCGTCGTCATCGGCATCATGATAGCTTTCAGCCTCTACCGAGCTGTAGCGCTCGTCTTCCCGAACCACGGGAATCCCGTACCGGCCTTCCACTTGATTAGCGAAACGTTCGCAGATCGGCGTCATGTCATTCGGTTTGCCGTCTTTATGACGAGGTACACCGACTACAACAGCGGCAGGCTGCCACTCCGAGAGCACCTGTGTAATTTCTGCCCATTTCTGATCATTCTTTTTCCAGTGAATGATTCTCAGAGGGCGTGCAGACTTGGTCAATAAATTTCCGACGGCGACGCCGATCCTTTTTAAACCGTAATCAAAAGCAATGACAATCGAATCTTCCGACAGTCTTTCCAGTGCAGATTGCTGAGACATCTTATTTAAGTAACGAAAAAGGGGCCGAAACTTGTCCTGAGAACGCCCCTGAAAAGCCCTATTCTAATTCTCAAGAGGCTTTTTCTTTTCCTTTCTAAAAGCGAAAAGCCTTAATTAGGCTCCTTGTCGCCTAAAATTCGCTCATATACGTGAGGAGAAAAAACAATGGTTGAGTTCAGTGCGACGCTCTCAGACGCTCTCGCTCCGGTAACACTCATTTCCGGTGTGGGTTTGCTGCTGGTGTCCATGTCTGCGCGCTATTGCCATGCCACAAGCCGAATCCGTCAGCTGCTGGCTGAACGAAAAGAAGAATCCGAAGATTTCCATGAAGAAATCGACCAGTCCATCGACCTGATTTACAAGCGTGCCAGCCTTCTTAAAACCGGCATCCTGACATTGATGATCTCGGCCGCCTTCAGCAGTCTGCAGGTTTTGGTGATCGTAATCGAACGCCTCTTCAGCCTGGACTTATCTCTGATGAAATCAACAATGCTGCTGGCCTCCGTGATCTTCATCGTCATCTCAAGCTGTATTTACGTCAGTGAAGTTCAGGTTTCGGTAAAAGCGCTCGGCTTAACCGTCCACCATCACAACAGACCGCAATAGGAGAACAAAAATGCTTTCTTACGCGGTAACGCTTTCCGATGCTTTGACGCCGATCACTTTGATTTCCGGCGTCGGCCTGCTGCTTTTGGCTATGACAGCCCGCTACAACTACACCACCGACCGAGTGCGCGCTTTGCTTAAAGAGCGTCGTCAAAAAGCGCCGGTGATTGATCCCGTCCTTGAAAAAGCCATTCGACTCACTTACGAGCGCAGCCACTTATTGAAGAACGCAATTCTGGCAGTGACGACTTCTGCTGCCTTCTCCGGTATTCTCGTTTTGGTGACGATCCTTGAACACCTTCTAGAGCTGAACATGGAAGTTTGGAAATCCACGATGCTCCTGACCGCTGTCGTCTTCATTGTCGTCTCTACCATTTTCTTTGTGCTGGAAGTCCAAATTTCTCTGAAGACCATCCGCACCTCCATTCGCGTCGCGAGAGGCTCATAGTGGTGCAGTTCCGCTGATTATTTCCTCCAAAAAGGCGATGATGGAACCATCGTCATTGGAGGAAAATATGACACAAAATTACGCAAACAATCGTGTGGTAAATGAACTGCTGATGCCTCTTAAGAAGCGCAGCGGTGCAATGATCGGCTGGGGTATCTTCTGTATCGTCCTCGGTACGATCGGTTTATTTGCGCCTATCGCATTCTCGGTCGGCGTCACGATCTTTATTGGTGCAATGCTTTTGGTTTCCGGTGCAACCGGCTTAGCCCTTTTCTGGAAAGCAGAAGGCTGGGGTGCAAGAACCGCCGCCATTGTCCTTGCCCTTCTGACCGCTTTAACCGGCCTGCTTCTGATGTTCTATCCGATTGCCGGAACTGAAACACTCACACTCTTCCTGGCCTCTTACTTCATCGCCATCGGCTTAGTTAAATGCTGGGCCGCTCTGTCCAATACGGATGCAAAAGGCTGGGGACTGATGCTCTTCTCCGCCATCGTTTCTTTACTGTTGGGCGGCTGCCTCTGGTGGGGTTGGCCTCAGAGCGCTACATGGATTTTCGGCATCTTCGTTGCAATCGAACTGATCTTCGACGGATGGACCGCCCTTATGTTCGGTCTTGAAGTCAGAGCTCTTCCGGACGACGATAACGACAATAAGTAATTTGCAGCATCTAGAGATCTAAAATCCCGCTTTGCAGCTTCGCAGAGCGGGATTTTTATTTGCTCGGGCTCAGGACATCCGGCCGGGCACGGATGTCCTCACGGGTTATTCAGTTAAGTCTTTTCCGGCTTCTTTCTGAACATCAGCTGTCAGCTGGTCAAGCATGCGATCAGAGAACTTCTCGAGACGTTCGATCTGATCAGCGCTGTCGAGTTTCAGGAGGTCATCCAAAGAAGATTCCTGAACCGGATAGCTGTACTGCACGCGGATGCCCTGGATCGTATCGTCGAGCGTGAAAGAGCTCAGGCGTTCAGACAAGCCCTGCGGCAGAATAACCGGCAGTGTTTCTCTTCTCATCGGCGCTTCGGAAGCCGGCAAAATCGGCATCGGAGTTTCCGACAAGTCTTTGAGCATTTCGAAGATATGGGCGAACGGCACGGAGATGTTGAGCATCATTACGTCGCGTTCCAGATGAATATATTCTTTACCTTCGATTGTCTCCGAGGACGGAACGCCGGAAGGAATAAGACCGGTTTCTCCGATGGACTGCGTCATGCAAAGTGCAATGTCGGATGTCCAGTCCGGAGCTTTGCCGATTTCGTAATAGACGTCCTGTTCCATCAAGTTTGCGATGGCGTAGAAGCCATAAGTAGGATTCTTCTCGGCGATACTCTTTAAGATCGACTGAGCATGACGAAGATTCTTAATCATGACCGGGAAGCTGATAACACGGAAAATTCCGTCAGGAGCAGCAAAATAGGTCGGCAGTCTTTTATCCCCGACCAGCCAAGTCAGATGGTACATCTCTTCGGCTTTTTTCTTTGCGAGCTGGTCCCACATGGAAGGAAAGCCATTTTCGTAAAGCATGGCAAAGACTTGAATCAGCGGAGTGGTATCGGACTGCTCCGTCGCGCTGCCCTCTTCGCCTTCCCAAACCTGAGTGGCTGTGTAGCGATGAGTCTTAGCACCCCAATTCAGCGTGATTTTGGCTTTTTGCTGAGCGTCCGACCATTCCGCTCTCCAGCCCTCAGCAGTCAGCAGAAATGTCCCTTCGTTCAGCGGTCCGAAAACCAAATACGGAGGAAGATCCGCCGGTGACTTCACCGCTTCCGGTTTGAAAGCACCCCAGTTAAAGGCACTTCTCGATGGAGAAGGCGCATTGACTAATGCAATCTGAAAAAGCTCGCCTAAGTTCTTATCGTCAAAAGGCTCTTGAGAAGCCTGTTTTTCTGTCTGATCTGACATACGCAAAATCCTTCCGTTTCATTTCTTTATGTTCGGCAGAGTGTACACCGAGAAAAAATAATGACCTGTCATTCAAGACCGCTTTAAGCTCCGAAAAAAGAAGGCCCCCGAAGGAGCCCTCAATTCAAAACCGACAAAAAATTAACCTACCCAGAAGCGAGCGTTTTGGAAGATTCTCGCCCACGGCGTCACGTTCTTCAGCAGCGGTGAGCGCCAGGACATTTGGGTTGCACGCCAGCTGCGTTCGGGGTGCGGCATCATAATCGTCGCGCGTCCGTCTGCTGTCGTAAATGCCGTCTTACCGCCGTGAGAGCCGTTCGGATTGAGCGGATAGACTTCGGTCGGCATCTGTTTAGAGTCGACATAGCAGGCGGCGCAGATTGCCTCAGCCTCATCTAACGGATTCGCCCAATAAGCACGTCCTTCGCCGTGAGAGTTCACGATCGGGAGTGTGGCACCGGTCATATCCGTAAAGAAGATAGACGGGGACTCAAGGATTTTGACATTGACCAAACGAGCTTCGAACTGCTCAGAGAGGTTGCGAACGAAAGCAGGCCAATGATCAGCACCGGGGATAAGATCCTTGAGCTGAGAAATCATCTGGCAGCCGTTGCAGACGCCCAACGTAAACGTTGTCGGCGTTTCGAAGAAGCGGCGGAACGAGCTCTGCAGTTTGGCGTTGTGCAGAATGGTCTTCGCCCATCCGCCGCCGGCGCCTAACACGTCACCGTAGGAGAAGCCGCCGCAAGCTGCCAAACCCACAAAGTCGGCAAGCTTGGCTCTGCCTTCGAGAAGGTCGGTCATATGAACGTCTACGGCATCAAAACCTGCCTGCAGGAAGGCGCTGGCCATCTCGTTCTGGCTGTTAACGCCCTGTTCTCTCAGGATCGCAACCTTCGGACGAACACCGGTATTGATAAAAGGAGCCGCCAGGTTTTCTTCCGGATCAAAGCCCATCGTCAGCACTAAGCCGCCGTTGTGCTTATCGGAGATGAGCTCGTACTCGCTGTCAACGCATTCGGGATTGTCACGCATTCTGGCAATCTGCCAGCTGACTTCATTCCAAGCTTTCTGCAGGTCGACGCGATCTTCCGAAAGAACGCATTTGCCTTCAAGATAAATATTGAGGTGATCGTCCTGAGTCAGGTTGCCCAGATACTTGAGCGACCAGCCCATGCCGGCAGCTTCAAAGTCTCTTTCCACTTCGGCAGCGCGTCCGCGGGCGACCTGAATGACCGCGCCGAGCTCTTCATTGAACAATGCCTGGTTAAGCGTACGGTCTTTGCTCACAAGCGCATCGGCCACAATTTCTACGCCGACATGGCTAGCAAACATCATTTCGCAGAGGGCTGCAGCCAAACCGCCGTCGCTTCTGTCGTGATAAGCGAGAATCGCGCCTTTGGCGGATAAGGAACGAATCAGCTCAAGGAACTTTTTCAGCTCTTTGGGGTCTTCCATATCCGGTGTCACGGAATCAAAACGCTGCGTCACTTGAGAGTAAACAGAGCCGCCGAGACGATCTTTGCCGTGTCCGAGGTCAATCAGCAGCAAGGAGCTGTCGCGAACCGATTCAGCAAACATCGGAAGCAGGTTGTTTCGAATGTCATAAACCGGTGCCGCAGCGGAAACCACTAAGGAAACGGGCGAGACCACGGTCTTGGCTTCTCCGGCTTGGTCTTTCCAGGAAGTCTTCATGGAAAGAGAATCTTTACCGACGGGGATGCTGACGCCTAATTCCTGACAGAAACTGCTGGCTGCACTGACTCCGTCATAGAGCGCAGCATCCTGGCCTTTAACACCGCAGGCACCCATCCAATTAGCCGACAAGATAATACGGTCGAGGTTTACGTCGGCGCTGACCAGATTCGTCAGAGCTTCGCCAATAGCCATGCGGCTTGCTGCCGCAGCGTTAGAAACGGCAATCGGCGTTTTTTCGCCCATAGCCATTGCTTCGCCCTTGAACTCTTCAAAGGAAACTGCCGTTACAGCAGCATCTGCAACCGGGACCTGCCAAGGACCGACCATCTGATCGCGGACAGTCATGCCGCCGACGGTTCTGTCGCCGATCGTGATCAGGAATTTCTTGCTTCCGACAGTCGGATGAGCCAGAACTTCATATAAAGCTTTGCGCGTATCGACTGCCTTGTCTGTTTCCATCTTCACGGGCTCAGCGTATTCTGCATCGCGGTGCATCTTCGGCGTTTTGCCGAGCAATACGCTCATAGGCATATCTACTGCAGGTTCTTCGCCCTGTCTGCGCGTGACGACTAACTCGTCATCGGCAGAAATTTCACCGAGCACAGCATATGGGCAGCGTTCACGTTTGCAGTACTGATCGAACTGTTCAAGACGTGCTGGATCGATCGCCAAAGAATATCTTTCCTGCGATTCGTTACACCAAATCTCGAGCGGGCTCATGCCGCTTTCTTCAACCGGGACTTTGTTCAGATCCAGTTTTGCGCCCTTACCGGAAAGGTCTGCCAGTTCGGGCATTGCGTTAGAAAGACCGCCCGCCCCGATATCGTGAATCGCCAGGATCGGATTTTCCTCGCCGGCTTCCCAGCAGCGGTCGATCACTTCCTGTGCGCGGCGTTCCATTTCCGGGTTGCCGCGCTGAACGCTGGCAAAGTCTAAGGATTCACTGTTGGCACCTGCACCCATGGAAGAAGCCGCACCGCCGCCGATACCGATACGCATGCCCGGACCGCCCAGCACCACAAGGAGCGTGCCTGTCGGAAGTCCGAGTTTATGTGTCTGATCGTTGCGGATGTTGCCTAGACCGCCGGCCAGCATAATAGGCTTGTGATAGCCGTAGCGAGTTCCGTCAACGTTGGCTTCGAAAGAGCGGAAGTACCCAAGAATGTTGGGGCGGCCGAATTCGTTGTTAAATGCAGCGCCGCCGAGCGGACCTTCGATCATGATCTCCAGCGGAGAAGCCATGCGGGAGGGCGCCCCGTAGTAAGGAGCGGCCTCAGAAGCCTTACTGACATCTCTGTCATTTTCCCAGGCCTGTTCATGTCCCGGAAGTCGAAGCGCAGAGACGGTAAATCCGGTTAAGCCGGCTTTAGGTCTTGCTCCCCGGCCGGTTGCACCTTCATCTCGAATCTCACCGCCGGAGCCGGTTGAAGCGCCGGGGAACGGGGAGATTGCGGTCGGATGGTTATGCGTCTCGACTTTGAAGACGGAGTGCGTCGGCTCAACGACGGTGGAATAAGAACGGCCGCCGACGGCGTCTTCATTTCCTCGCGGATACATACGGGCCGTATCGCCGCCCTCGAAAATAGCGGCATTGTCGGAATACGCAACAATGGTTCCTTCCGGATGAGCCTTATGCGTTTCGCGGATCATGGAAAAAAGTGACTTGTCTTTCTCTTCTCCGTCGATGGTCCAGCTGGCGTTAAAAATCTTATGGCGGCAGTGCTCGGAGTTGGCCTGAGCAAACATCATGAGCTCAACATCCGTTGGATTGCGGTTCAGCTTGGTAAAGGCATCAATTAAATATTGAATTTCGTCCTCATTCAATGCCAGACCGAGTTCGACATTTGCCTTTTCAAGCGCTTCTCTGCCTTGTCCGACGATATCGATCGACTGCATGTCCTTGCCTTTTGCATCGGCAAACACGATGGCCGGATTCACGTCTGGGCTCACGACACTTTCTGTCATGCGATCATGCAGAACGGCAGCGATTGCTTCGCGTTCTTCGGGCTTGAGGACAGCATTTCCTTTCAGAATCAATTCATAGCAAGTGCCTCGTTCCACTCGAAGCACTTTCTTGAGTCCGCAGTTATGAACGATATCCGTCGCCTTAGAGGCCCAGGGAGAAATCGTTCCCAAACGCGGAATAGCCATAAAGCGTTCGGTTGAAGCGGTAACAATTGCTTCCTCTCCGTAGTCGAGGATCGATTCCAGCGTGTGAAACTCTTCAGAGGAAAGAGCGCCGTCTACATTGACAAAATGAATATAGCGGCTGTTGAGAGTAACAACTTCCGGACAGATCTTTTGAATCTTTTTCAAAAGACGTTCCGTCCTAAAGTCGGAAAGTGCACGTGAGGCATCGAGGCGTAACTGTGTCGTATTGCTCATTTTTAAGCTTTGTTCCTGTGGGGGAATTCGCTTCCTCCGAGATTGTGGATCAAGATTGAAAGAGGTTTGGAGTCAGTATTCTAATATTTTCGACCTTGCTTCGGACCATTGGCGAAACGGTTTGCCTCGGTACTGCAGCTTAGGCCAAAAACAACAAATCCCAAGGCTCCGAATACTCAGAATTTCTTGGGATATTTTTTGCATATGTCGGTCTCAATTACGGGATAAGGATGACACGGTAATCGTTGATGTTGGTCCTTGTGGGGCCGGTATCAAGCAAATCACCGAGTTTGCCGAAGAATTCCTCTGCATTATGTTCCTCAAGGTACTGCTGAGGATCTAAGCCCAATTCTTCGGCTCTAGCCATGCTGTCGGGACGCAGAATTGCACCGGCGGCCTCTCCGTTCCCGTCCACACCGTCGGTGTCTGTAGCCATGGCGTAGATAGGCTCACACTTGAGTTCCTGAGCAAGCGCCAGCAGGAACTCTGAGCACGGGCCGCCCTTACCGATGCGTCGGCCGGTCAGCGTTACCGTGCACTCTCCGCCGGATAAAAGCACCACCGGTTTGCGGCGCGGCTTGGAGAGTTCGAGACGAACTTTGCGGGCAACCTGCTGAGCAACCGCTTTTGCTTCACCGGTAATACCGTCGCCGATAATAACCGGACGCATGCCTTTCTCCTTAAAGAAAGCTGCTGCGACTTGCAGACCTTTGAAAGAGTTCGCAATGATCTTATTTTTGACGCCGCGCATTCTCGGATCACCGATTTTAGGAGTCTCGGGAATAATGCCGCGAGCACCGTTGCGCAGGTGATTCAAAATCGAGGGAGGAGCTTCGACATGCGCCTGGCTCAGATACCACAGAGCATCGGCATAAGTGGAGAAGTCTTCGGCACATGGTCCGGAGGCGATATCGGAGGGATTGTCGCCGACGGTGTCCGAAATAATCAGAGAAAGGACTTCGGCACCTTTAGCGCGGGCAGCCAATGCGAGCTGACCGCCTTTCACCTGTGAAACGTGTTTGCGGACAGCATTGATATGGTCGATGGAAGTGCCGGACTTCAGCAAATCCTCCGTCACCTTCCGAATATCTTCAATGGTGACGCCTTCGACAGGAAGAGAAAGAAGACTGGAGCCGCCACCCGAAATCAAGGCAAGCAGCAAGCTGCCCTCTTTCAGATGGTCGAGCTGATCCATCATCTTCTGCGTTGCTTCCAAGTTTGATTTGTCCGGAATCGGATGAGAAGCCTCAAGTACCTGGATCTTATGAGTCTCCTCCGAATGGCCGTGGCGCGTGATCACCACGCCCGTTAAATCTTTTTCCGGCCAAGCCTGCTCCACCGCTGCAGCCATACTGGCGGCAGCCTTTCCTGCACCGACGACAACTACATCTCCTTGGAAGGTTGAAGGGATATGAGGCGGCACAACCTTATGAGGATCTGCGGCATCAATTGCTACATAGAAGGACTCTACGAGGAGCTCTTCAAAACGGTCTTTTTCTTTAGTCAAGGGAACCTCTGCTTTATCATTCTTAGTTTCCTAGATATCGGGCGGTTTTACTAGCGGGGATTTCTATTAATTCTTCCGGCGTTCCTTCAAAAAGGATTGTTCCTCCGTCCTCTCCGCCGCCCGGACCCATATCAATAATCCAATCGGCCGCTCGGATAACATCCAAGTTGTGCTCGATAATCAATAACGTATTCCCCGCATCCTGCAGTTTCTTAAACACCGACAGCAACATCGAAACGTCGTGAAAATGCAATCCGGTCGTCGGCTCATCAAGTACGTACAGTGTTTTCCCCGTTCCCCTCTTGGAAAGTTCATGCGCCAGTTTCACGCGCTGAGCCTCTCCGCCGGAGAGCGTTGTCGCACTTTGTCCTAACTTGATATAACCAAGTCCGACATCTGCGAGGGTCCGCAGTTTTCTCGCAACTGCCGGAACTGCCGAGAAGACCTCCAAGGCTTCATCTACGGTCAGATCCAGCACTTCCGCAATATTTCTTCCTTTGTATTCAACTTCCAACGTTTCACGATTGTAGCGGGTACCACCGCAAACGTCACATGGAACATACATGTCAGGTAAAAAGTTCATTTCGACTTTTACCAGACCTTCGCCTTCGCAGGCCTCACATCGACCGCCTTTGACATTAAAGGAGAAACGTCCTGACCCGTATCCCCTCTCTCTCGCAATCGGAGTTTCCGCAAATAAATCACGAATACCCGCAAGAACGCCGGTATAGGTTGCAGGGTTGGAACGAGGCGTCCGTCCGATGGGACTCTGGTCTACAGCGATGACTTTATCGAAAAACTGGAGACCCGACACTGATTTGTAGGGACAAGGCTGAGTTTGCGCACGGTTCAGAGCATGAGCGGCGATGTTGTAAATTGTCTGGTTCACTAAGGTCGACTTGCCCGAGCCGGACACGCCTGTCACAACGGTCATAAGACCTACGGGCACGGAAACATCTACATTCTTCAGGTTATGGCCCGAAGCGCCTTTGACCTCCAAGAACCGGCCGTCCGGTTTCTTTCGCTCCGTATTTTGGCGAACTTTAAGCCTGCCGCTGAGGTAAGCTCCCGTCAGGGAATTGGGATCGGCTTCGATTTCTTTCGGCGTCCCCGCAGCAATGACTTCTCCGCCGTGCACGCCGGCAGCCGGGCCCATGTCCACAACGTAATCGGCAGCTCGGATGGTGTCCTCGTCATGCTCTACAACAACCACACTGTTGCCGAGATCTCTCAGCGTTTTCAGCGTGTGAATCAGCTTATCGTTATCACTTTGATGGAGACCGATAGAAGGCTCGTCGAGTACATAAATAACTCCGCTCAGTCTCGAACCGATTTGACCGGCCAATCGAATTCTTTGCGCTTCACCGCCGGAAAGTGTGTCTGCCCGTCGATCCAAGGTGAGATAGCTCAGCCCCACATCAATTAAAAACTTCAGACGAAACAGGATTTCGTCGATGAGCTTTTTACCGATATCCAGAGACGCGCCTTCGAGCTTGAGCGTTCGGAAATAAGTCTCTGCCTTGTCCAACGGAAGCGCCGAAATATCCTGAATGGCTTTTTTGTGCTCTCCCGAACCGATGTAAGTGCTGCGTGCAGCCTCATTAAGTCGGGCGCCGCGACAAGCAGGACAAGTCTGAAGCGAACGCCATTTTTCAAGATCGGCTTTCACTGCAGAACTTTCAGTTGTCTCAAAACGCCGATTCGACATCGGAATAATGCCTTCGAAGGGCTGCTCGCGAGTGATCTTCTCTCCCTTCGGACTGCAAAAGGTCAGCGATATCTTGTCCTTGGTGCCGTACAAAACCATTTCCTGCGCCTCAGGACTCAGTTTTTCCCAAGGCTCATCCAATGAAATATGCTTTGCTTTAGATAAATCCTGAAGCAGCGTGAAGTTGTACGGCTGCGTGCAGCTCCAGCCCTGTATCGCACCGCTTCTTAGGGAGAGCTCGGGAAATTCAACTACTTTATTGATATCCCAGCCGTCGACCTCTCCCATGCCGTTGCAAGTCGGACAACTGCCGGTTGGACTGTTAAATGAGAAAAGTTTAGGCTCGAGCTTGGGAACCGAGTATCCGCAGTAAGGACAGGCATATCGGTCGGAAAAGACTTCTTCTTCATTGTCATCCATATCAAATGCGATGACCTTTCCGTCCGACAGTCTCAAGGCCGCTTCCGCGCCTTCAGCAATACGCTGACGCGAATCTTCTTTGACCCTTAGACGATCAACAACAATATCTAAGGTATGAGCGCCCTCTTCGAGTTTCGGCAGCTCATCAATCGTCACAATTTCGCCGTCAATGCGGAAACGTGTGTAGCCCCGTGCCTGCAAGTCCTCTAACAAAGAGGCGACATTTGAATTTCTGCCCTTTGAAACCGGTGCAATCAGCAGGGTTCGCTTGCCCTGATATTTCAGAAGAATCTTATCGGCAATTTCAGAAACCGGGAGTGCTTTCAGAGGAATATCGTGGTTCGGACAATACGGCACGCCGATGCGGGCAAATAGCAATCGGAGGTAATCATTGATTTCCGTGATCGTTCCTACCGTCGAGCGAGGATTATGACTCGCGCCTTTCTGTTCGATTGAAATGGCGGGAGAAAGCCCTTCGATAAGATCTACGTCCGGCTTTTCCATCAGCTCAAGAAACTGACGGGCATATGAGGAAAGACTCTCGACGTAGCGCCGCTGTCCCTCGGCATAGAGCGTGTCAAATGCTAAGGAACTCTTTCCGGAACCGGAAACGCCGGTAAGGACCACAAGACGGTCCTTGGGAATATCGATATCGATATTCTTTAGGTTATGTGTTCGCGCTCCGCGGATTCGGATTTCTGACATCGGTTTTTCCTTTTGTGTGAGCATATTAGCTAAATTCTTCATGGCTTTCACCTTTACCCACCCGTGGAGCCAACTTTAACGAATACCGCGGAATTCCCTATGGGTGAACGCGAGGATAGATGGCGGTCGAACCGGTGAGGTTCGCGTGATAGGAGCATCTGGTAAGGCGTACCGGTTCCTCACAATCTTCGCGCACGTGAGTGCAGGAGAGTTCATCCTCGTCTGCTCCGTTCGTTTTTCTTCCGGATCGTTAAAATGTGCGGCTCGGTCGGAAAATCAGCCGGCCGCATCTTTTATCTCTTCAAAAGGAAAATCATGGCCTCTGTGAACAAAGTCATCCTTCTCGGTACGCTCGGACGCGATCCTGAAGTCCGTTTCTCTGCTAATCAGCTTCCTATCGCATCTTTAAGTCTGGCGACGTCTTCTTTTAGACGCTCCGCAGAAAGTCAGGACAGAATTGAAGAGACCGAATGGCATCGAGTGACATTGTTCGGACGTCAGACCGAAATCGCTCAACAGTATCTCCGAAAAGGTTCCCGCGCTTACATCGAGGGGCGGCTCCGCACTAGAAAATATGAAAAAGACGGACAAACGCATTACGTCACTGAAATCGTTGCAGAACAGCTGCAGCTGATTGACCGCCGCCAGGATTCTCCCGCCGACGGAAACTTCTCTGACGGAAATTCCGGTTACGCTCCGAGCAGAAGCGCTTCACGCAGCAGCGGATATTCCTCCGGAAACCAGTATGCTTCTCAGCCTAAAACTCAGAACGCGTTCGACGACGAAGAACCTCCGTTCTAATCTTGATTTCAAGCCGCTTTTCTGCGGCTTTTTTACAGTTTTGTGTTTTTATTTCCGAAGGTTGTCGTTAGAATGAAACGATCAACATGAGGAAGAATTAACAATGGCTTCTGTAAATAAAGTAATTATTCTCGGCAATCTCGGCCGGGATCCTGAAACCCGTTTTTCCGGAAACAACCTTCAAATCACTTCGATGAGCGTCGCTACGACCTCTTATCGCAGAAGTGCAGAAACTCAGGAGCGCGTAGAAGAAACGGAATGGCACCGTGTGGTCCTTTTCGGTCGCCAGGCTGAAATCGCTCAGCAGTATCTGAAGAAAGGCTCTCGCGTTTATCTGGAAGGCCGCCTTCGCACTCGCAAATGGGAAAAAGACGGACAGACACACTATTCCACCGAAATCTTGGCTGATACGCTGCAGCTGATCGACAGAAAATCCGACGTAGTCGGAGGCGGTCAAAGCTACGCGCCGCAAAGCAGCGGTGACGGTTTTGAATCTCCGGCCGCTCCGCGCCGCTCTGAATTTACTTCCGGCGCCCCGGCCGCACGTCCTGCAGCGCCTGCTCAGCCGGCAGCTCCGGTTCCTTCGGCCGCGCCGACGGATGATTTTGAAGCAGACGAAATTCCGTTCTAACAAGACCACATATGGTTAAGCCGCCCGCGGGCGGCTTTCTCTTTGTCCGGAGAACAGCTATTCGTGGCGAACGGCCTCGATCGGATCGAGCTGAGCCGCTCTGCGGGCCGGAAAGTAACCGAAAATAATTCCGATAAACGCGGCAAAGCAGAATGCCAGCACGTTGATGCCGGGACTGAAAATAAAAGGCACGCCCATGAAGTGCGTCAGCAAAACAGAAGCGCCGAAAGCCAAGATAACTCCGAGCAGGCCTCCGAAGCAGGCGAGCATGATGGATTCCACAAGGAACTGAAGCAGCACTTCCCGCTCGGTCGCGCCGATCGCCAAACGCACACCGATTTCTTTTGTGCGCTCCGTCACACTTACCAGCATGATGTTCATAATGCCGATGCCACCGACCAAAAGACTGACCGCTGCCACGGCACCGAGAAGCATCGTCAGCACCTGCGTAGTTTTGGAAATCGTTTCAATCAGCTCCGAGGTGTCAAGAATATTGAAGTTGTCCATCTCAGAACTCGACAAAGAGCGTCTTTCTCGCAGAAGAAGCCGAGAACTCTCTTTGACGCGTTCAATATCACTGCCGGGTTCCACCGCCACGGTAATCAGAGGAATGCGAACATTTCCGCTGATGCGGCGCTGGAAAGTGTTCAAAGGAATAATGACAACATCGTCTTTGTCCATTCCCATGCCGGACTGGCCTTTTTGTTCAAGCTCGCCGATGATTTGGCAGGAGAAGCCTTTGACGCGTAGCAGTTTGCCCAAAGCATCGTGGTTTTCAAAGAGCTCTTTTTTAACCGTCTGTCCGATGACGCAGACCGCACTTCCGGCCCTAAGCTCAGACTGCTCAAAATTTCTGCCTTCCTGAATCGTCAGATTATTGATGGAAAAATAGTCGTTGGTCGTTCCGATCACGGAGGTCGACCAGTTCTTACCGTTTGCCACGACGACTTGAGTGGATGTGCGCGAAGGCGCTACCGCTTTGATACCGGCGATTTGTGTCGCCAAGGCTTCCGCATCCGATTCTTTGAAAGACGGCGCACCGACAGACTGCCCCGGACCCAACCTTTGGCCGGGACGAATCATCAGCGAGTCCGATCCCAATGAGGCAATCTGATCACGCACCTGCTGAGTCGCGCCGTTTCCGACGGTGACCATCGTAATCACTGCCGCCACGCCGATCACAATACCAAGCACGGTCAGAATCGACCGCATCGGATTTCGGAATATTTGTCTGAGCGCAAGAAGAAGAGCGTTGCCTAACATGGTTTGTTCTCCTGATCCGAAGCTACGGTACCGTCCACGAAGTGAACGATACGTTTCGCGTATTTGGCCATGTCAGGCTCATGTGTCACCAATACAACCGTAATGCCTTCTTCATCGTTGAGTTTTTGGAGAAGCTTCATGATTTCAACGCTTCGATGCGAATCCAAACTTCCCGTTGGCTCATCTGCAAGGAGCAGTTTCGGATGCGTTACGATCGCTCGCGCGATGGCGACACGCTGCTGCTGACCTCCGGAAAGCTCGGCCGGCGTGTGGTCTTTCCACTGCGTCAGGCCGACCTTATCCAAAGCCTCCAGCGCCATTTCATGCCGGACTTTGGCAGGCTCTCCGCGGTAAAGCAACGGAAGCTCTACGTTTTCTATTGCACTCGTACGCGGCAGCAGATTAAATCCCTGAAACACGAAGCCCAAATATTGACGACGTAAGAGCGCGCGCTGATCCCGCGTAAAGTGTTCGACGTGGAAACCGTTGAATAAATACTGCCCGCGTGTCGGCGTATCCAAAGCACCGATGATGTTCATCGTCGTCGATTTTCCTGAGCCGCTCGGCCCCATAATCGCAACAAACTCTCCGGCATTGATGCTCAAATCCACATGATGAAGTGCATCGAATGCAGTCGGTCCCGTTCCGTACCGCTTGCCGATGCCGATTAACTGGACAAGCGGCTTATCTCCGGAGCTCATTATTTCGCTCCGCGTCTTTGGTCAACGATGACTTTATCGCCGGCAGAAAACTTGCCTTCGAGCACTTGGGTCATCTTACCGTCCGTAAAACCCACAACCAGCGGAACCGGCACGGCCTGACCGTCTTTCTCTATGTAAACTTCGGCCTTCTTTTGAGAAGCATTCGGGCTTGTCACAGAGCCGGCGCTCTTGCGCACGCTTCTTCTCATCGGAGGTCCGAAAACATTCATTGTCGGCTCCTTTGAGCCTGAAGAAACAGAAGGCCTAAATCTCAGGGCGGTATTGGGTACAAGCAGGGCGTCTTTTAAGGCAACGGTACGAATCGTTGCGGTCGCCGTCATTCCCGGGCGAAGCAGTAAGTCCGGATTTTTAACATCCAAGTAAGTGACGTAAGTCACTACGTTGTCCGTTTTTGTCGATCCGAAAGCGACTTTTTTCAGCTCGGCCGGGAAGTTTCGGTCTGGATAGGCACTCACTGTGAAGCTGGCCTTCTGACCCGGTTTCACCGCTCCGACATCTGCCTCATCAACATTGACCTGCAGTTCGAGATCTTTGAGGTCGGTCGCAAGCTTCAAAAGTTCAACGGCTTGAAGCGAAGCCGCCACTGCATAGCCCGGCTCAACGGAACGGGCTAAAACAACGCCGTCAATCGGAGAAATGATATGTGTCTTGGACAAGTCGCTTTCTGCAGACTTCAGCGCCTGCTCACTATCCATGATTTTTGCCTGAGCACTTTGAACAGAGGCCTGAGCTTTGGCAACCAAAGCCTCCTGAGCATCAATTTCAGTCTTACTCGGACTCTTGCCGCCGGAAAGACGTCTGACTTCCTGCAGACGCGAGAGTTTGGCCTTGGCCTCTTTCAGCGTTGCCTGGGATTCCGCCAATGTAGCCTTAGAAAGATCTAGGCTTGCTTTGGCTCGCTCTACCGAAGCTTTCAGTTTGGTGTCGTCAAGCTCGATCAGTACTTCGCCTTTTTTGACCTGGTCGTTCACGTCGACATTGACCTTACGGACAATACCGGAAAGTTCACTGCCCAGTGATACGGTACGGATCGGATTGATCGTTCCGTTAGCAGAAACTTCAACCGTGAGATTCCCTTTCGTCAGAGGCTGTGTGACGAAACCGACTTGTCCCTGGCTGCCTCTGAAGAAAAAGTAGTAAACGGCAAAGAGGATGCCTAAGAAGACGAGAAGAACGAGCCAAACGCTACCTCGTTTGTAGAACGGCTTAACCTTGTCTGCTCCCAGCAGCCCTTCAATATCCGTTTTCTGCGCTTTGGTTGTATTTGTATTATCGGTCATTATTCTTAAACTCCTGAGGAACAGTCCATCCCCCGCCCAACGCGATATAGAGATCAATGTAGCCTTGGGCGATTTCAGCCTCCGCACTCGCCAAAGATTCCTGAACGGTCAGCAGTGTTCTTTGGGTCGTCAGCACGACCGTAAAGTCCTGAAGACCGGCGCTGTAATTTTGCCGTGCGGCTGTCGCTGCGTTTCGTGCCGATTCCTCGGCAACAACCAATGATTTTTTACGAGTTTCCTGTGACCACACTTTGTTGAGTGCGTCTTCTACATCCTGAACGCCCGCGAGCAGACTCGCTTCATAGTCAATTTTGGCTTGGGCCGCCTGAGCATCGCGCTGCTCAACCTGGGCCATCAGAGACCCGGTGTTGAAGATCGGCAGCGTCAGCGAACCGAAGCCGTTCGAATTATGTGTACCCCATTCACCGAGCTGCCCCATGATAGGACCTGAAAGTCCGAAAGAGCCTCCGATTGAGAGACTCGGAAACAGGGCCGACTTAGCCTGTGCGTAACGCGCCAGTGCGCTCATCACTTTTGCCTCTGCCATACGCACCGCCGGGCGATTGCGAAGCGTCTCTCCGGGAATGCTGAGCGCAAGGTTTCGCGGCGGCTGAGGAATCGGAGCCGTCGAGGTCGGGTTAACTGCCTCAGGTGTGGTTCCGATGAGACGAGCGATCAAATTACGGTACTGCATGACCTGAGCGCAATACACGGGAATCGAGGCACGTGTCTGCTCAAAAGAAGTGCGCGCCTGATCGACGTCGGTCGATGGCACGAGTCCGGATAAGTAACGCCAATTGGCGATATCCAGTGCTTCCTGCTGAGTTTTGGCGTTTTCCTGAGCCACGTCCAGCCGCTTCTGGGCAAGCCTCATATTGACATAGGCACCGGCCACTTCAGCAGCGATTCGAGTCTGCACTCCTCCCAAACTCGCTTGAGAAGACAGGTAGTCGGAGAACGCCGCTTCAGAAGCAGCAAAACGACCGCCGGCATCGATTGTCCAGCTGACGTTCAGGCCGATAGAAAAGGTATTGGAACCATGGCCGAGAGAATGACTGCGGCTGGCTCGGTAGTTACCGTCCAGTGTCGGGAACAAGCCGGCATTAGCTACGGTCATCGAGGCTTGCGCATAACGAAGATTTTCCTGCGCGGATCGAACATCCGTATTGGCCGCCTGTGAGGCCGCAACTAAGCGAGCGATTTCCGGATCGCTCCAAGTTGACCACCATTCGGAGAGGTCGGCAGCCTTCGATGTTTCGAGGGCGGGACTGCCGCTCCACTGACTGGGAATTACTTTTTTATCCTGTTCGGTTATTTGGAATTGAGGGATGGATACACAGCCGCTCAAGGCCCC
>URYO01000003.1 GCA_900552195.1 uncultured Sutterella sp.
GTGACGACTGAAGTGTCCTTTAAGGGGACGACCGCGAAATATTCGCCTCTTTCTTTATCGGGCCTTTGGAGACCGATAGACCAAGGTTTGTCCGAACCGTTGGTTCCGGAACCGATGACATTGCCGCCGAGACTCACCAGAGAGTCTCCGCATCCGCCTTGCTTGAGTTTATTAATGACCTTGTCAGCGATATAGCCCTTGCCGATGGCGCCGAAAGCGACGGACTGCTTCTTACCGATCTTGCCGACATATCTGCCGTTTTCTTTTTTAGCGTCGATCAGGTTGTAGTCGACATTAATTAAAGCTCTTTTGATTTCAGCTTCACTCGGGACGCGGTGTTCGGGCTGATCCACACTCCAAAGTTTTACCAATGCGCCGACCGTCGGATCGAAAGTTCCGTGTGTGAGTGCGGCGATCGTTTTAGAACCGTTTAACACCTCAAAGGTTTCCGGTTCAATTTGAATCCATTCGCCGGGGTGCTGATTCAATCGCGTGACATCGCTGTCCGGATCGTAGGCAGAGAGGATGTATTCAAGGCGGCGTGTTTCATCATTCAGGATCTTGTAGCAGGCTTCAGCTTTCTCTTTACTGTCGACCTTAAATTGGCCGTTAATTAACGTTCCGATCGCAAACGTATCCACGCTGTATACGTCGGAAGCTGTTGCTGGACCCGCTGTAAAGGCGAGCGCGGCAATCAGAGAAAGAATGATCTTTTTAGATTGCATTTTCTTATAAAGATGAAACGGATAAATAAGTTAGTAATTGTAAAGATTATATTTCCGGCTCTTTAAAACTTCGGCTCAAAGAGGAGCTGAAGAGAAGCGAAATGGAGATGAACCGGATCATTAGGATGCGCATTGCCCGAAGAGACGGGCTTCGCGCCGATTCGCCGCAAGAACAGCAGGGCGGCGAACGGGGTGCGGAAATTAAGGTATCAAATTATTAAAGATCTTGTCAAACCTTTACGGAAGATTCGGGCGAAGAGAGGAAAAAAGGTCAAGACGGACCTAATTAGAAGAATATTTAGTCACCTTACAATTGATAACTCTATGAATTGAAGGAGAATATTTGCTTTTTTGAACATCACGATGTACAATGCGTGCCTTTCGTGGTCACCGCTATTCTTTTTCGGTGACTTTTTCTAACTTGTCCAGGCCAATCGCAGCCTGGGTGGAGATAATAATGAGTGAGAAGCTCGGCCTCGTCGGTCGCAAGATCGGCATGACGCGCATCTTTACCGAAGATGGTGTTTCCATTCCGGTAACCGTGCTCGAAGTGTCGAACAACCGCATTACACAGGTAAAAACGGTTGAGACTGACGGCTACAATGCAGTGCAAGTCGCCTTCGGCTCCAAAAAGCCGTCGCGTGTGAGCAAGCCTCTTAAAGGCCAGTTTGAAAAAGCTGGTGTCGAAGCAGGCTCCATGCTCAAAGAATTCCATGTTGAAGAAGACAAGATCGGCGAAATGAAAGTCGGTCAGACTCTTTCCATCGATATGTTCTCCGAAGGTCAGAAAGTTGACGTTACGGGTACAACAATCGGTAAGGGTTTTGCCGGCGCAATCAAGCGTCATCACTTCTCTTCCAACCGCGCCAGCCACGGTAACTCCGTGTCTACAAACGCCCCTGGTTCTATCGGTAACCGTCAGGATCCGGGCCGTGTTTTCCCTGGCAAGCGTATGGCCGGTCACCTCGGTGATGTCCAGCGCACAACTCAGAACTTGGTTATCGCCCGTGTGGACGCCGATCGTCAATTGATCCTGGTCCGCGGAGCCGTTCCCGGCTGCGCCAACGGCGAAGTAATCATCCGTCCGGCTGTTAAGGCCAAAGCCTAAGGAGCGATTTATGGAACTGAAAGTCGTAAACGATCAGGGCCAGCAGACCGCAACCCTTGCGGCTGCCGACACCGTTTTCGGTCGTGAATACAATGAAGCACTGGTTCACCAGATCGTTGTTGCTTATCAAGCCAACGCTCGTCTCGGAACCCGTGCACAGCTGACTCGTGAAGCTGTTCACCACTCTACACGCAAACCCTGGCGCCAGAAAGGCACAGGCCGTGCACGTGCCGGTATGTCTTCCTCTCCGGTATGGCGCGGAGGCGGCAGAGCTTTCCCCAACACACCCGATGAAAACTTCACACAGAAAGTTAACAAGAAGATGATGCGCGGCGCTATGGCCTGCATTCTCTCCAAGTTAGCTATCGACGGTCGTCTCGTCGTTGTGGAGAACATTGACGTTGACACACCCAAGACTAAGAACTTTGCTAACAAGCTCAAAGCCATGGGTCTGAACAGCGCTCTTATCATCACTGACGAAATCAGCGAAAATCTGGATCTCGCCAGCCGCAACCTGAAGAACGTTTGGGTTGTCGAGCCGCGTTATGCTGATCCGGTCTCCCTGGTTCACTTTGATTCCGTTGTTGTTACTAAAGCAGCAATCAGCAAACTTGAGGAGATGTGGGGATGAGCCAAGATTTCCTTTACAAAGCAATCCTCGGTTCTATCGTCTCTGAAAAGAGCACCAGAATCGGTGAAAAGAACAATCAGTACGTCTTCCGTGTAGTTCCCGAAGCTACCAAAGAAGATGTGAAAGCCGCCGTTGAATTACTTTTCAAAGTGAAGGTCAAAGGCGTCCAAATGCTGAACCTTAAGGGCAAACAGAAACGCAACGGTCGTTTCCCCGGCAAACGCAATGACGTTCGCAAGGCCTATGTTTGCTTGGAAGAAGGTCAGGAAATTAACTTCGCAGAGGTGAAGTAATGGCTCTGATTAAACTGAAACCTACATCTGCCGGTCGTCGTCACGCCGTTAAGGTTGTGAACCCGGAACTGCACAAAGGCAAACCTTTTGCAGCCCTCGTAGAAAAGAAGAACCGCGGATCCGGTCGTAACAACTTCGGCCGTATCACTGTTCGCCATCAAGGCGGCGGCCACAAGAAGGCCTACCGTATCATCGACTTCAAGCGCGATAAAGACGGTATTCCCGCTATTGTTGAGCGTCTCGAATACGATCCGAACCGCTCCGCCAACATCGCTCTTGTCCTCTATAAGGACGGCGAACGCCGCTACATCATCGCTCCGAAGGGCCTGAAAGCCGGCGATGAAATCATGAGCGGTCAGGAAGCTCCGATCAAAATCGGTAATGCTCTTCCCCTGCGCAACATTCCCGTCGGCTCCACGATTCACAACATCGAAATGAAGCCCGGTAAAGGTGCTCAGATGGTTCGTGCCGCCGGTGCATTCGCTCAGCTGCTTGCTCGCGAAGGTGCTTACGCTCAGATCCGTCTGCGTTCCGGTGAAGTTCGCCGCATTCTAATCGAATGCCGTGCAACGATCGGTACCGTCGGTAATGAAGAAAACAGTCTGCGTGAACTCGGAAAAGCCGGTGCCAAGCGTTGGCGCGGTATTCGTCCGACCGTCCGCGGCGTTGTGATGAACCCTGTTGACCATCCGCACGGTGGTGGTGAAGGTCGTACCGGTACCGGTCGCGCTCCTGTCACACCTTGGGGCCAGCTCACCAAGGGTTATCGTACTCGTAACAACAAGCGCACCGACAACATGATCGTGTCGCGTCGCTATCGCAAGTAAGGGGGCCTGAATGTCTCGTTCGCTTAAGAAGGGACCGTTCGTTGACGGATCCTTACTGAAGAAAGTCGAAGCCGCTCAAGCTAGCCGTGACAAGCGTCCTATCAAGACCTGGTCTCGTCGCTCGACAATTCTTCCTGAATTTATCGGTTTAACAATTGCCGTCCACAACGGACGTCAGCATGTGCCGGTTTTTATCAATGAAAACATGGTTGGCCATAAGCTGGGTGAATTTGCATTGACCCGTACTTTCAAAGGCCACGCAGCTGATAAGAAGGCTGCTCCAGCTAAGAGGTAATAACAATGGAAACCACAGCAATCGTACGTGGAGTTCGCCTCTCGGCTCAGAAAGGCCGTTTGGTTGCGGATCTTGTCCGCGGTAAGCCCGTTGACAAGGCCCTGAACATTCTTTCTTTCACGCAGAAGAAAGCTGCCGGCATCATCCGCAAAGCTCTCGATTCTGCTATTGCCAATGCCGAACACAACAACGGTGCAGACATTGACGAACTCCGTGTGACTTCTATCTATGTTGAGAAAGCCACGACTCTCCGTCGTTTCTCTGCAAGAGCAAAAGGCCGCGGTGCCCGTATCGGTAAACAGACTTGCCACATCTACGTGACGGTCGGTGATACCCCGGCGAAGAAATAATAGGTGACCCATGGGACAGAAAATTAATCCGACAGGCTTTCGCCTTCCCGTAACACACGACTGGACTTCCCGTTGGTATGCTACTGGCCGCGATTTTGCCCGCACATTGGCTGAAGACCTCAAAGTTCGCGATTACCTGGGCAAAAAGCTCAAGAACGCCTCTGTAGGTCGTATTCTTATCGAGCGTCCCGCTAAGAACGCTCGCATCACAATTTTCTCCGCTCGTCCGGGCGTTGTGATCGGTAAGAAAGGTGAAGACATTGAAGTTCTGAAGGCCGAACTCCAGAAATTGATGGGCGTTCCCGTCCATGTCAATATCGAAGAGATCCGCCGTCCTGACCTCGATGCTCAGCTCATCGCCGACAGCATCACTCAGCAGCTCGAAAAACGTATTATGTTCCGTCGCGCTATGAAGCGTGCCATGCAGAACGCAATGCGTCAGGGCGCTCTTGGTATCAAGATCATGTCCTCCGGCCGTTTGAACGGTGCTGAAATCGCCCGTACCGAATGGTATCGTGAAGGTCGTGTACCTCTGCATACTCTTCGTGCCGACATCGACTACGGCTTCTCTGAAGCTCAGACAACTTACGGCATCATCGGCGTTAAGGTTTGGGTTTACAAAGGCGACAACACCGGTAAGGATGTTGCTGCCGAAGCTCCGGCCGAACGCGAAGACCGCCGCAACCGTCGTCCCGGCAAGCCGGCCAACCGCCGTCCTCGCAAGCAGGCCGACGGCGCTGAAGGCAAGCAGGCTCGCGCTCCGCGCAAACCCGCTCCCGCAGCCGCTGCTAAGGAAGGAGAATAAACATGCTTCAACCAAACAGAACTAAGTACCGTAAGGACCAGAAAGGCCGTAACTACGGTCTGGCCCAGAGAGGTGCTAAGGTTTCTTTCGGCCAGTTCGGTCTGAAAGTTACAGAACGCGGTCGTCTGACAGCTCGTCAGATCGAAGCTGCCCGTCGTGCGATCACTCGTCACATCAAGCGCGGCGGCCGTGTATGGATCCGCGTCTTCCCGGACAAACCCATTTCCTCCAAACCGGCTGAAGTCCGTATGGGTAATGGTAAAGGCAATCCCGAATTCTGGGTTGCTCTGGTTCAGCCGGGCCGCGTCATTTATGAACTTGACGGTGTTGATGAAGCACTTGCTCGTGAAGCTTTCCGCCTTGCTGCGGCCAAGCTTCCGCTCAAGTCCATGTTCGTTACACGTCAAATCGGCCAGTAATAGGAGTGCAGAATGAAAGCCAAAGATTTACGCGCTATGGACGAAGCTGCGCTTAACAAAGAACTGCAGGATCTTCTGAAAGCCCAGTTTAATCTGCGCATGCAGAAGTCTCATCAGCAACTTGAAAACACGAGCCTGATTCGTCAGACACGCCGCGATATCGCCCGCGTCCGTACGATTCTTGCTCAGAAGGCAGCGACGAAATGAGCGAAAACAAACTGACACGCACGCTGATCGGCAAAGCTATTAGCACCAAGATGGACAAGACTGTTACGGTTCTTGTCGAACGTAAGGTTAAACACCCGATCGGAAAGATCGTCGTCAAGAGCAAGAAGTATCATGTTCATGACGAAAACAATGACGTTAGAGAAGGCGATATCGTCGAAATCTCCGAAACACGTCCGATTTCCCGTACGAAATCCTGGACAGTTTCCAAGATCGTCGAACGTGCTGAAATCTAATTGATTTGTAAATAGATCTTAATAAGCACTTTAGAGAGCTTGCAATGTTATCCGTATATCGGATATACTTGCGGCTCTCTAATTCTTTTTGCGAAAGAATTTCTTTCGGATTAAGTAGTTAGAGGTTCTTGGGGTTCCGGTTTTTTTGAACAACCCACAAAGCTTGCGGGTATCTGTGAGATTGAATTGGAAACTCTTCTCCCGGACGGGACCAAAACTGGCCGAGCGCCGCGAATCGCGTCGAACTCGGAATAAGTTGGAATATATAAAACCATGATTCAGATGCAATCTAATCTGGACGTAGCCGACAACACCGGTGCACGTTCAGTTCAATGTATTAAAGTGTTGGGCGGCTCCAAACGCCGTTACGCTAATATTGGCGACATTATCAAAGTGACCGTCAAAGATGCAGCTCCGCGCGGCCGCGTCAAAAAAGGCGAAGTCTACTCTGCCGTTGTTGTTAGAACTGCTAAAGGCGTTCGTCGTCCTGACGGCTCTTCTATCTGCTTTGACGGCAATGCTGCTGTTTTGCTTAACAACAAACTGGAACCGATCGGAACACGTATCTTCGGGCCGGTTACGCGTGAACTGCGTACCGAACGCTTCATGAAGATTGTTTCCCTCGCTCCTGAAGTTCTCTAAGGAGAGGATGGAAATGCAACGTATCCGTAAAGGTGACGAAGTTATCGTTATCACCGGCCGTGACAAGGGCAAGAAAGGCACTGTTACAGCTGTTCATGACGATGGAAAAGTCGTCGTTGAAGGTATCAACATTGTTAAGAAGCACGTCAAGCCGAACCCCATGCTGGGCCAGGCCGGCGGCATTATGGACAAGACGCTTCCGATCGAAGGATCCAACGTCATGCTTGTCAACCCCAAAACCGGCAAGGGTGACCGCGTCGGCTACAAAGTTGTTGACGGCAAGAAAGTTCGCGTCTTCAAGAGTGACGGTGCCGTTGTCGGCGCTAAGGCATAAGAGGTCGCAGATAAATGTCTCGTTTTTTGAATAAGTACCGTGACGAAGTGATTCCGGCCCTGACAAAACAGTTCGGCTACAAAACCGAAATGCAGGTTCCTCGTATCACCAAGATCACTCTGAATATGGGTGTCGGCGATGCAGTCAACGACAAGAAGCTTGTTGACCACGCTGTCGAAGATCTGACCAAGATTTCCGGTCAGAAGCCAATCGTTACCAAAACTCGTAAAGCCATCGCTAACTTCAAGATCCGTGAAAACATGCCTATCGGCTGCATGGTCACGCTTCGCGGAGAGCGTATGTATGAATTCCTGGACCGCTTAGTCACTATCGCTTTCCCGCGTGTTCGTGACTTCCGTGGTGTCAGTGCCCGCTCTTTCGACGGCCGCGGCAACTACAACATCGGTCTGAAGGAACAGATCATTTTCCCGGAAATTGAATACGACAAGATCGACAAGCTCCGTGGTATGAACATCAGCATTACGACAACCGCTAAGACGGACGAAGAGGCTAAGGCACTTCTTTCTGCCTTCCACTTCCCGTTCCGTAACTAAGCGAGGTGATTTAATTGGCTAAGCTCGCATTAATCAATCGTGAACTCAAGCGCAAAGCCTGCGCTCAGAAGTTTGCTGCTAAACGCGCCGCTCTCAAAGCGGTCATTAACGATGCTACCCGCTCGATGGAAGAGCGCATGGAAGCACGCAACGCACTTCAGTCTCTGCCCCGTGACGCAAGTCCGTGCCGTCAGCGTAACCGCTGTGAATTGACCGGTCGTCCCCGCGGAACATTCCGCAAATTCGGTCTGGCAAGAGGCAAGATCCGCGAAGCGGCTATGCATGGTGACATTCCCGGCCTGACAAAGGCCAGCTGGTAAGCGAGGAGATTACAAAATGAGTATCAGTGATCCGATCGCCGACATGCTGACCCGTATTCGCAACGGTCAGATGGTCGACAAAACGGAAGTGACTATGCCTTCTTCCAAACTGAAGGTAGCTATTGCAAAAGTTCTCGAAGACGAAGGCTACATCGACGGTTACACCGTTGACGCCAACGACGGCAAGCCCGTCCTTCGTATTGGTCTTAAATACTATGCCGGTCGTCCCGTGATTGAAATGATTGAACGCGTTTCTCGTCCCGGACTGCGTGTGTACAAGAACCACGAAACAATTCCTCAGGTCATGAACGGCCTCGGAATTGCGATCATCTCCACACCGAAGGGTGTGATGACTGATCGTAAGGCTCGTGCAGCAGGTATTGGCGGCGAAGTTCTTTGCGTCGTTGCCTAAGCCGGAGGTAGGAAATATGTCACGAGTTGCTAAGATCCCAGTCGTTCTGGGCAAAGGTGTAGAGGCCAAGATCGAAAACGGTTTCATTACCGTTAAAGGTCCGAAAGGCACTCTTTCTCAGAAGCTTAATCCGGTTGTCGAAGTTACTATCGACAACGGCGAAGTTCATTTCAAGGCCATTGAGCCGACAAAGTTCTCCAACGCCATGAGCGGTACGCTCCGCGCTCTGGTTAACTCCATGAACATCGGCGTGACCGAAGGCTTCACCAAAAAGTTAAATCTGGTTGGCGTGGGTTACAAGGCTCAGGCTCAGGGCAATGTCCTGAATCTGTCCCTCGGTTTCTCTCATCCTGTTGCATACAAGATGCCTGAAGGAATCGAAGTCAAGACCCCGACACCGACTGAAATTGTGATTCACGGCGCTGACAAGCAGAAAGTCGGACAGGTTGCTGCGGAAGTTCGCAGCTACCGCGAACCTGAACCCTATAAGGGCAAGGGTGTCCGCTATGCTGATGAAGTTGTGATCATCAAGGAAACTAAGAAGAAATAAGCGGGCGGAGGCTTAAAGTGATCGACAAGAAACAAAATCGTCTGCGTCGTGCGCGTGCCACGCGTGCCCGCATCAAGGACATGAAGGTTAATCGCCTGACTGTTCATCGTACAAACCTGCACATCTATGCACAGATCATCTCTGCTGACGGTAAGAATGTTCTCTGCGCTGCTTCTACGCTCGAACCCGAAGTTCGTGCACAATTAGCCGGTGTGACAGGAAAGGGCGGCAACGTCAACGCTGCAAAACTCATCGGTACACGCATTGCTGAAAAAGCAAAAGCTGCCGGAATTGAGTCTTGCGCATTCGACCGTGCCGGATATCGTTTTCATGGCCGTATTGCCGCGCTTGCCAACGCAGCGCGCGAAGCCGGTCTCAAGTTCTAAGGAATAGCTAAATGGCAAAGAATCCCAAAAACGCAGTTGCCGAGGAACAGGACGACGGCATTCGCGAAAAAATGATTGCGGTCAATCGTGTTACCAAGGTTGTTAAAGGCGGCCGTATTCTCGGTTTCGCTGCTTTGACAGTGGTTGGTGACGGCGATGGACGCATCGGCATGGGCAAAGGCAAGTCCCGTGAAGTTCCGGTTTCCGTTCAGAAAGCAATGGATCAGGCTCGCCGCGCTATGGAAAAAGTACCTCTTCGCAACGGTACCATTTTCCACGCTGTTGAAGGCCATCACGGTGCTTCCCGCGTTATGCTCCATCCGGCCCCCGAAGGTACCGGCGTTATCGCCGGCGGCCCGATGCGCGCCATTTTCGATGTGATGGGCATCCGCAACATCGTTGCCAAGTCCCATGGCTCTTCCAATCCTTACAACATGGTTCGCGCCACACTTGATGCACTGAGCAAGCTTCGTTCTCCGAGCGAAATTGCTGCCAAGCGCGGTAAGACCGTTGAAGAACTCATCGGTTAAGAATCTGGAGTTTAGAAATGGAAAAGAAAACCGTTAAAGTGACCCTCGTCAAGAGCCCGATCGGCTGCAAAAAAGCCCATCGTCAGACTGTTCTCGGTCTGGGTCTCAAGAAAATTCGTCAGACACGCGAGCTGGAAGACACACCTGCCGTCCGCGGCATGATCAACACGGTCTCCTACCTGGTTCGTGCTGAATAATTGAGGATTAGACAATGAAACTTAATACTATTCAGCCGGCAGCTGGTTCCAAGAGCGCTTCTCACCGCGTCGGTCGCGGTGTCGGCAGCGGCTGGGGCAAGACTGCAGGCCGCGGCCACAAAGGTCAGAAGTCCCGTGCAGGCGGCTTCCACAAAGTCGGTTTCGAAGGCGGCCAGATGCCTCTGCATCGTCGTCTGCCGAAGCGCGGCTTCACATCCTGGACACATGAATTCGTCGCTGAAGTTCGCTTGAGCGATCTCGAAAAACTGGGTCTGGACGAAGTCAACCTGGCAGATTTGATCAACGCTAACGTGATCAAATCCAACATGAAGGACGCTCGTGTGATCCTCTCCGGAGAAATCACTCGCAAAGTTACCGTCCGCGGTATGTCTGTCACCAAAGGTGCCAAGGCCGCTATTGAAGCAGCCGGCGGTTCCGTTGTTGTAGACGCTGACAAATAATTTGAGATAAGGAATTAAACGTGGCCAAGAACATTCCAGCGAAAGCCGGCAGTAAATACGGCGACTTATACAGACGTCTGATTTTTCTTGTTTTGGCTCTCGTTGTCTATCGTATCGGCACGCATATTCCGGTTCCCGGTATCGATCCAGATACCTTAAAAGAGCTGTTTAATCAGCAACAGGGCGGCATCTTAGGGCTGTTCAACATGTTCTCAGGCGGCGCCCTGTCCCGTTTCTCCGTTTTCGCGCTTGGTATCATGCCGTACATTTCGGCATCGATTATCATGCAGATGCTTTCTTACGTACTTCCTTCTCTGGAATCTCTGCGTAAGGAAGGCGAGTCCGGCAGAAGAAAGATCACGCAGTACACCCGTTACGGTACACTGCTTCTCGGTTTGTTTCAGGCTCTCGGTATTGCCGTGGCCCTGGAAACACAGCCGGGCCTGGTCATTGATCCGGGCTTCTTCTTCCGCAGCGTCTGTGTGATTTCTCTGGTCACCGGCACTATGTTCCTGATGTGGTTAGGTGAGCAGATTACAGAGCGCGGCATCGGCAACGGCATTTCGATCATCATCTTCGCAGGTATCGTCGCCGGGCTTCCGGCTGCGGTCAGCGGTTTGTTCCAGTTGGTTTCCACCGGCGCGATCGGACCTCTGTCTGCGATTTTCATCATTGCGATCGTGATGCTGGTGACGGCTTTTGTTGTCTTCATCGAAAGAGGACAACGCCGTATTACCGTCAACTATGCAAAACGTCAGGTCGGAAACCGCATTTACGGCGGCCAGAGCTCTTATCTTCCTCTGAAGATAAACATGGCCAACGTGATTCCGCCGATCTTTGCATCTTCGCTGATTCTCTTCCCGGCTACTTTAGCCAGTTGGTTTACCAGCGGCGACTCCACTCGTTGGATTCGTGACTTAGCGGCTTCTCTTTCTCCGGGTCAACCGCTTTATACATTGCTCTACGCTGCCTTGATCGTTTTCTTTGCATACTTCTACACGGCATTGGTTTTCAATCCGAAAGAAACTGCAGAGAACCTCAAGAAGAGCGGTGCTTTCGTTCCCGGTATTCGTCCGGGCGAGCAGACCTCTCGTTATATTGACAAGGTCCTGCTTCGCTTAACACTTGCCGGTTCGATCTATTTAGTGTTTGTCTGTTTGGTTCCTGAGTTCCTCAACCTGCGATTCAACGTTCCGTTCTACTTCGGCGGTACATCGCTGCTGATCGTTGTGGTCGTGACAATGGATTTCATGAGTCAGGTTCAGGCTTATCTCATGAGTCATCAATACGAATCTCTGCTGAAGAAAACAAACTTCCGCGGATTCGGTCCCGGTTCACTTCCCCGCTAACGGGTTGTAACCATTAAAAAAATTGCTATAAAGGGCGGGATTAGTTTATAATCCCGCTCCTTATGCTTTACTCTGTCATCTGCACTACATTTGGCGGAGTCGGTTCTGTATGAAGTCTTCGCGAGAGGCTTCTTACACTTTTGGAGATAACTATGAAAGTAAACGCTTCGGTCAAAAAAATGTGCCGTAAGTGCAAGATCATCAAGCGCAAAGGCGTGGTCCGCGTTATCTGCTCGGATCCCCGTCATAAACAGCGCCAAGGCTAATTAGAGGTAAATAATGGCTCGTATCGCCGGTATTAACATTCCGCCGAATCAGCACGCTGAAATCGGCTTGACTGCCATCTATGGCATCGGCCGTCCCCGTGCCCGTGAAATTTTGGAAGCGGTTGGTGTTGAAAAAACTAAGAAGGTTAAAGATTTAACAGACGCCGAACTCGAACGCATTCGTGATGCGATCAGCAAGCTCACTGTTGAAGGCGACCTTCGTCGTGAAATTCAATTGTCAATTAAACGCCTTATCGACTTAGGCACCTACAGAGGCATGCGTCATCGCCGCGGTCTGCCCGTTCGCGGTCAGCGCACTCGTACGAATGCACGCACTCGCAAGGGTCCGAAGAAAGCTGGCGTCGCTCTCAAAAAGTAAGGTAAAGGACGACTATGGCAGGAAAGATTCCTAACGCTCAGCAGATCGCTGCTCAGCGTGCTCGTAGAAAAGTTAAAAAAGTTGTGACCGAAGGCATCGCTCACGTTCACGCTTCCTTTAACAACACAATCATCACTATTACTGACCGTCAGGGCAATGCTATTGCAGCTTCCAGCTCCGGCGCTCAGGGTTTCAAAGGCTCTCGTAAGTCCACTCCGTTCGCAGCTCAGGTTGCTGCCGAACAGGCCGGCCGTCACGCCCTTGAATATGGCTTAAAGAACGTTGAAGTCCGCATTACCGGACCCGGACCCGGCCGTGAGTCGAGTGTTCGCGCTCTCAACGCTCTTGGTATTCGCGTCACTTCCATTCAAGACGTTACTCCCGTTCCTCACAACGGTGTTCGTCCTTCGAAGCGTCGTCGTGTTTAATAACTAATTCCCGCGTTTGTCGTGAAATCGATGAACTGAATGTGGAAGACACAGGATAAGAGAAAAAATGGCTCGTTATACCGGACCTAAAGAAAAGCTCGCACGCCGTGAAGGCTGCGACTTGAATCTGAAGAGCGCTGTTCGCTCCTTCGATTCAAAATGCAAATCCGAATCTGCCCCCGGTCAGCATGGACGCACTTCCGGTGCTCGTCTTTCTGACTACGGTGCTCAGCTTCGTGAAAAGCAGAAAGTTAAACGTATGTATGGCGTTCTCGAACGTCAGTTCAGACTGTATTTTGCCAAAGCTGCCCGCAAACGCGGCAACACCGGCGAACAGCTCCTCAGCCTTCTTGAAAGCCGCTTAGACAACGTTGTCTATCGTATGGGCTTCGGCTGCACACGTGCTGAAGCACGTCAGCTCGTTTCCCACTGCGCTATCAGCGTTAACGGCAACAAGGTAAATATTCCTTCCTACTCCGTTAAGGCCGGTGATGTTATCGCCGTCCGTGAGAAGGCTAAGAATCAGGTTCGCATCGCCGAATCCCTGAAACTGGCCGAGTCCAACGGTCTGCCCGACTGGGTTTCCGTTGACACCAAGAAATTGGAAGGCACTTTCAAGAATGTTCCTGCCCGTGACGAAATTTGTCCGGACGTGAACGAATCTCTGATTGTTGAATTGTATTCTCGCTAATTTGCAGTACCCCGGCAGTGTAGTGCGCTGCCGGTTTAGTTTTACACACGATCTCTTCCTTGAGGCAGAGGTCGTCGTGTCATTTATGAGCCTCAATAATTCCTACAGCCTTATCGGTGTAACGAGCCGAGGGTATTGTTAAAAGGAAAATTAATGTCTGTAAATGCTCTCCTTAAGCCTCGCAGCATTGAAGTTGAAACTGCAGAAGGCAATCCTTATTCCGCCACCGTGACGATGGAACCGTTTGAAACCGGTTATGCGCACACCCTTGGTAATGCGCTTCGCCGTGTTCTTTTGAGCTCCATGGTCGGTTTTGCTCCGACAGAAGCCCAGATTGCAGGCGTTGTTCATGAGTACAGCCAGATTGACGGCGTTAAGGAAGACGTGGTCGACATTCTTCTGAATGTCAAAGGCATCATCTTTAAGCTCGAAAACCGTGACGAAGTTACGATCACACTTCGTAAAGAAGGCGAAGGTGTCGTCACTGCCGCGGACTTCGATCTGCCGCACGATGTTCAGATTCTCAATCCGGAACATGTCATTGCCAACCTTTCCGGCGGCAAGCTTGATATGCAGCTCAAGATTGAAAAAGGCCGCGGCTACCAGCCCGGTGACATGAGAGCACTTAAGGACGACTATAGCAAGGGTACGATCGGCCGCATCATTATGGATGCTTCCTTCTCCCCGATCCTGCGTGTTGCTTACCGTGTCGAAAACGCACGTGTCGAACAGCGCACCGACCTTGACAAACTTGTTATGAACATTGAGACGAACGGCGCCATCCTTCCGGAAGAAGCGCTTCGTCAAGCCGCCCATATTCTTCAGGATCAGCTCTCCGTCTTCGGCGGACTGCCCACCATCGGTCTCGAACCCGTTGCTCCGCAGCCTGCTTTCGGCGCAATGCAGCCGCAGGCCCCTGTCGAAGCTCCGATGGCCAAACCTCAGCCTCCGGTTGATCCGATCCTTCGTCGTCCGGTCGACGACCTTGAACTTACCGTTCGTTCCGCCAACTGCCTCAAGGCCGAAAATATTTACTATATCGGCGACTTGATCCAGAGAACCGAAAACGAACTGCTCAAGACTCCAAACCTTGGCCGCAAGTCCCTTAACGAAATTAAGGAAGTTCTTGCCGCTCACGGCTTGACACTCGGCATGAAGCTGGAAAACTGGCCTCCTGTCGGTCTTGACCACTAATTGCAGAACAATTTGTAGTACTTGTTTTATTTGAATTATTTGTCAGCAGTACCCGGCTCGGTTAGAATGCCGAGCCTACCCGCCCGCTCCGGTAGGAGATAGAAGAGACGGGAGATGCCTAAATGGCACCCTAACTAGAAACTTTTAAGGAATTTAAAAAATGCGTCATAAACTCGGACTTCGCAAACTGAATCGTACATCGGCTCATCGTCTGGCCATGCTCCGCAACATGATGAACTCTCTGCTTCGTCATGAAGCCATCAAGACCACACTGCCGAAAGCCAAAGAACTTCGCCGCGTCGTCGAACCGATGATCACTCTGGCCAAAGAACCGACAGTTGCGAACAAGCGTCTTGCCTTCAACCGTCTGCGCGATCGCGAAATCGTTGTCAAACTGTTCAACGAAATCGGACCGATGTTCAAAGACCGTAAAGGCGGCTACACACGTATCCTGAAGATGGGCTACCGTGTCGGCGACAACGCTCCCCTGGCTTATGTTGAACTTGTTCAGAAGACAACTGACGCTGCTCCTGCTAAAGAAGAAGCTCAGAAAGCTGAATAATTTCTCTGAAGTGATTTAAGACAAAGGCTCGCAATCGCGAGCCTTTGTTGTGTCCGCGCATAAGGAAACAAAAATGAAGAATACGCAGATTAAACCGGCGGCAGAGGAATCGACTTCAGTACGGCTGGATAGGTGGCTTTGGGCAGCGCGATTTTTTAAAACGCGAACTTTGTCTCAGGACAATATCGAGCTCGGCCGTGTTCGCATGAACGGCGTCAGGCTGAAAGCGAGCAAAGATATCAGGGTCGGCGATCAACTTGAAATCATTCGCGGCGAGGAGCGCTTCGTCGTTGTTGTCAAAGCTCTTTCCTCCAAACGCGGAAGTGCGACCGTGGCCCAAACACTCTATGAAGAAACGCCTGAAAGCTTAGAGGCGCGTACTCGTATCAAAGAAAACAGCCGATTTATGCCGATGCCCGGAAGCGATTATCACGGACGTCCTACCAAGCGCGACGGCCGCAAAATTCGCCAATTCATGGCGGAATTTGATCCTTCGAAAGACTTTTAGCAGGATCGCGAAGTTTTGCGCGTTCGCCGGCAGACTATTCAAAACGTTTTCCTGTCATAAAAATCAAGCCTCTGAATCTCAATCGAATCAGAGGCTTTGTACTATCTGCGCTCTTTCTCAAAGCGCAGCGGCTGCATTATTTGCGGCCTTCTTCGTTAAGCCAGCGGGCAACCTGAGGTGCGAAGTAAGTTAAGACACCGTCTGCACCGGCTCTCTTGAAGCAGAGCATGGTTTCCATGATTGTCTTTTTCTCGTCGAGCCAGCCGTTCTGGAAAGCGGCCATAAGCATGGAGTATTCGCCGCTGACCTGATAAGCGAAGGTCGGGGCCTGGAATTCCTGTTTAACGCGCCAGAGGACATCCAAGTACGGCATGCCGGGCTTGACCATGACCATATCGGCGCCTTCAGCCAGGTCTAAACCGACTTCCCACAGGGCTTCGTTGGTATTGCCCGGATCCTGCTGGTAAACGGCCTTGTTGCTTTTTCCGAGGTTCGAGGCAGAACCGACAGCATCTCTGAAAGGACCGTAGTAGCAGGAGGCGTATTTAGCGGAATAGGCCATGATCTTTGTGTAGATCAGACCGTGGGCTTCGAGAGCGTCACGGATGATGCCGATACGACCGTCCATCATGTCGGAAGGCGCAACGATGTCTGCGCCGGCCTGAGCCTGAGCAAGCATCTGCTTCACAAGCATTTCGATGGTTTCGTCGTTAAGGATGAAGCCGGTTTCGTCAATAAGGCCGTCCTGACCGTGTGTTGTGTAGGGGTCGAGTGCGACATCGCACATCACCCCGAGTTCCGGGAAGTGTTCTTTCAAAGAACGCACCACGCGAGGGATTAAACCGTCGGGATTGGCTGCTTCTCTGCCGTCGGGTGTTTTTAAGGAAGCGTCGATAGACGGGAAGAGAGCCATGACCGGAATGCCGAGTTTGACGCATTCTTCTGCCTGCTTGAGCAGGAGGTCTAAAGAAAGACGCTCTACGCCGGGCATAGAAGGCACCTGGACGCGTTTGTTGTTGCCTTCGATGACGAACACAGGGTAGATCAGATCGTCGACGCTAACGCGGCTTTCGCGCATTAAACGGCGGGAGAAATCATCATGACGCATTCTGCGCATGCGAACGGAAGGGAATTTGCCTAATGTCTGCATTTCGATTCTACGTTTGTAAGTAAAGAAAAAGCTCTATGGATAATCATAGAGCTCAATCGTGAAACAAAAATTAAATTTTAGCTGCCTAAGGGTAAGTTCAGCCATGTACAAAGCACGTTCTGAAGTTGCTCAACGCCTTCTTTCTTAAGGCCTGAGAAAAGCTGGACGCTTACATGGTTGCCCATCGCCAGAGCTCGATCTTTAACGGTGTTTAAGACCTGACGTTTTTCCATGGTCTTGAGCTGGTCGGCTTTATTCAGCAGGAGATGAAGCTTGAGATCGGGTCTGACGGAGAGGAAATCCAATAGGAATTCGTCTGCAGGCATGAAGGGTCTTCTGGCGTCCATCACCAAAACCATACCCATCAGCTGAGGTCTTTGCTGGACGTAGCCGCCGACGAGGCCCTCCCAGTTCCTACGCGTTTCGGGAGCGGCTTTTGCATAGCCGTAGCCCGGAAGGTCGACGAGGAAGCATTCGGGAATCCTTTGTCTCGGTATTTCTCCTTTAAGCGAGAGTTCGAAAAAATTCAAAAGCTGCGTTCTTCCGGGTGTCTTAGAAGAAAACGCCAAGCGGGACTGGCGGCAAAGAACGTTAATTGTTGTCGACTTTCCGGCGTTAGACCTTCCGGCGAATGCAATTTCAGGGAGTTCAGTCTCAGGCAGCCCCATAAGCTCTGAGACGGACATAACAAATCGTGCTGAATCAAAAAGGGCGCTCATAAGTGACCTCATAAATAATCTGCGTAGATTAACGCAAAGAAGACCGCTTGTCGGCCAAGCGGTCCTCTTCAATTATTTTTTACCGTCCTTATCTTTTTTAGTGAGAGTACCGGTTACTGCCGCAGCACGGAAAACGATGCGAGGATCGACTTCGCCGATCTTCTTTTCGTTTTTGTCTGTGTAAGGCAGGCTGGAGAGCACAAAGCGAATAGCGTTCAAACGCGCTCTCATCTTATCGTCGCTTTCCACAACGATCCAAGGCGCATCTACGGTATCGGTAGCAAAGAACATTTGGTTGATGTGCTTGGTGTAGTCATCCCATTTATTCAGAGAAGCCAGATCGACCGGAGAGAGTTTCCACTGTTTCAGCGGATCTTTGCGGCGCTGTCTGAAGCGGCGTTTTTGTTCTCCGCGAGTCACGTTCAGCCAGAACTTAAAGAGAATAATGTCTTCTGAGAGCAGATTGCGTTCAAAAGAAGGCACTTCTTTCATGAACGTTTCATACTGCTCCTTTGTGCAGAAGCCCATGACCGGTTCGACGACTGCTCGGTTGTACCAGGAACGATCAAAGAAGACCATTTCACCGGCAGAGGGAAGGTGAGCGACGTAGCGCTGGAAGTACCATTGCCTTTCTTCCGTGGCCGTGGGCTTTGGAAGCGCGGCGATTCTGGCGCCTCTTGGATTCAGATGCTCGGTAAAGCGCTGGATGGTTCCGCCTTTGCCGGCTGCATCACGTCCTTCAAAAATAATGACAAGTTTTTTGCCTTTCTTTTGAATCCATGACTGCAGTTTCAGAAGTTCAATCTGCAGACTGCGAAGCTGCTTGTTGTATAGATCTCGGTTGTAACCGTTGACGTAGGGATATTCGCCTGGCTTCAAATCCTTTCTTAGGGCGTTCATGTCAGCTGTTGCAGAGATCTTTTTATCAAAACTGCAGCAGGCATGTTCAATGAGGGATTTCAGGAGTTTCTCCTGGCCTTGCCCCGTGAGATTTCTCATGACGGCATCAGCGACTTTATCGGCGGCTGTCTCGTCCGTTGTTCGGAGGAATTGTTTTAGATACTGATACGGATTTTCGTAACCGCCAAGGTCAAACTTGGAATCTTCGAGTTCTTCCGATTTTTTTTCAACGATTACGGCATTTTGACCGTCAATTTTTTGAGGTTCAGCTGCGTCTTTGTGCGTGACAGAGTGGTTCATTGTTTCCTCCCCCTCCAAAATAAACTGATCAAACCATTCTATGTAAGTTGTACGGAGATAGAAGAAAATGTTGTCAATTCAGGCACAAAAAGGCCGCCACAAGGGCGGCCGTGAGGAAAAGTCTATTGATTACGACTTACCGAAGACCTCGTTTAACTGCTGAGTAACACGGACGAAAGTCGTGCGTTTCGTGAGTTCTTTCAGTCGACGGGCACCGACATATGTGCAGGCCGAGCGGACGCCGCCGAGGATTTCCTGAACGGTGTCTGCAACGGGACCGCGGTCTTCAAGGTAGACCGTCTTTCCTTCTGCTGCACGATATTTAGCAACTCCGCCGGAATATTTGTCCATAGCGGATTTGCTGCTCATTCCGTAGAAAGAACGGTAGACCTTTCCGTCTTTTTCGATGACCTCACCGCCGCTTTCATTGTGGCCGGCGAGCATGCCGCCGAGCATCACGAAGTCTGCGCCGCCGCCGAAGGCTTTGGCGATATCTCCCGGACGAGTGCAGCCGCCGTCGGAGCAGATGAGGCCTCCCAGACCGTGAGCTGCGTCTGCGCATTCAATGATGGCGGAGAGCTGGGGATAACCGACGCCGGTCATCTTGCGAGTGGTGCAAACCGAACCCGGGCCGATGCCGACTTTAACGATATCAGCGCCCGCCAGGATCAATTCTTCCGTCATGTCGCCGGTGACGACGTTGCCGGCCATGATGGCAAGGTGCGGGAATTCTTCTCTGATTTTGGAGACGAAATCGACGAAAATCTCCGTGTAGCCGTTGGCGACGTCGATACAGAGGTACTCGATAGCCCCTGGCGCACGTTCCATGACTGCTTTGAATTTCTTCAAATCGTTGTCCGTGATGCCCATGGAATAGAAGGCAGTGGACTTGCGTTTGAGACCATTGAAATAGGCGACATACTCGTCCTCAGAGTAATGTTTGTGGAGCGCCACGGAAAGATCGTATTTTCCCAGGGCCTCAGCCATTTCAAAGGTTCCGGTGGTGTCCATGTTGGCAGCAATGATAGGGACGCCGGAGTATTCAACTCTGCTGTTGCGCAGTGTAAAAGGTCGGATTAAATCGACATTGGAGCGGCTCGAAAGCGTTGAACGTTTCGGACGAATGAGAACGTCTTTAAAGTCAAGTTTAACTTCGTTTTCAATATGCATCGGAAAAGTCTCAGTCAGGCAGTTTTTAACGACACATTCTCCCACGGAAAGCAAGAATAAAGGCGAAGGACTAACTTAAATAGGTAAAGAAAAGCAAGCGTATTTATCAAGTTGTGAGATCTGCAGGCAAGAAGCCTCTGCACAAGACTTACTCTTTTCGTCAACTGTCCTCAGAAGGATCCCTCGGGGGCGCCTCGTAGAACAGTTGACGGAGAAAGGAAGAGTCTTCGCCTCACTTAGTTAATGTTGAGAAAGTAAGCTCTAGTGTTAGAAGCTGTACTTCAAACCTATCATACTGTAGTCGTGCGTTGTATTTTCGGACGTCATGAGCTGGGTTGGTCCTCAAGTCCGTGCGAGCTTTTGTACCATCGGCAGGTTGCGGGATGTAGACTCGTTCAGTGAACAGAAAATCGTGCACGATTACTTTTTCTTCAGCTCCGCGTTATTCTCGGCTTCCTCAGTCATTTGACCATGACGGTATCAGAAGAAAATAGGCTTCTGTCCTGAGCAGAAGCCTATGGTTAAGAGAATCGTGCTATTGATCAGTGAGGCCGTCTGAGCCAATCTGAGTGTCGGTGACGAGAATTTCATCAGAGAAAAGTTCTTCGGCACACTGCCGCTTACGAATAAGGACAGCCCTGTTTCCGTCGACTAAGACCTCGGCCGGCAGACAGCGTGAATTGTAGTTGGAGGCCATAGACATCCCGTAGGCTCCTGCGCTTAATAGTGCCAAGAGGTCTCCCTCCTGAACATTCAGCAGACGGTCTTTTCCAAGCCAATCGCCGGTTTCACAGACAGGACCGACGACGTAGCAATAAGTTTCTTTTTCTTCCTTTTTGGGTGTGACCGGAACGATTTGCATCCATGCCTGGTAAAGCGTAGGTCGGATCATATCATTCATGCCGCAGTCAACTATGCAGAAGTTTTTCAGCTCGCCCTGTTTCATGTACTGTACAGTCATCAACAGAGCTCCGCTGTTTCCGACCAAAGAGCGGCCGGCTTCAAAGATCATTTCTTTATCGCCGTAACCTCGTTTGACTAGGACCCTGCGTAAGGCGGCCACAAGGACCGTCGGACTTGGAACTGCTTCGTTACTGTACTGAATGCCCAGGCCGCCCCCGAAATCGATATGCTGAAGATCAATCCTGTTCAGGCGAAGCTTGTCGAGAAGGGTGCAAAGCTTTTCGCAGGCATCCACAAAAGGCGCGGTATCCGTAATCTGAGAACCGATGTGGCAGTCAATGCCCACGACCTCAAGTTCAGGACTGCGGGAGGCTTTTAAATAAAGCTCGACAGCCTGATCGTAG
Source organism: uncultured Sutterella sp. (assembly GCA_900552195.1). GTDB lineage: Bacteria > Pseudomonadota > Gammaproteobacteria > Burkholderiales > Burkholderiaceae_F > Parasutterella. Next base: position 21,224 of record URYO01000003.1, read on the forward strand.
GCGATACCGAATTTGTTTTTCTTGAGACCGGTAGAAATGTAGGGGTGCGTCTTAGCGTCCACATCCGGATTGACGCGGAAAGAAACACGAGCCTTCTTACCTTTCTTTTGAGCAACGGCAATGACTCGATCTAATTCGGCCGGAGATTCAATATTGAAGCATTTGATATCGGCGTCGAGCGCGGCTTCAATTTCATGATAAGTCTTGGCGACACCCGAAAAAATCACTTTGCTCGTATCGCATCCGGCGGCTTGAATTCGGCGCAGTTCTCCCTCGGAGACGATATCGAATCCGGCACCCAGTTTCCCGAGAAGTCGAATGATGGAAAGATTCGAATTTGCTTTAACGGCAAAGCACATCAAATGCTTATAGGGCTCCAGAGGCTTTTGATAGCTCTGAAAAGCATTGACGATGGCTTGTTTGGAATAAACGTATAAAGGAGTTCCGAAGCGGGCCGCGAGATCTTTTAACGGGACGTTTTCGCACCAAAGAGTACCGTCCTTCCAGGCGAACTCTCGGTCATTAGGAAGAGAGAGATTCATCTTTGTCTTGAACCCATGAATATGTGTTAGTAAGCCGTCGACATCGGATTATTCGGCGCAGAGCGCAGAGGACTTGTGACGCTGTCGGGCAGCTGCTCAGTTGCGTCTTCCGGATTTTTGTCAGTTCCTTCTGCTGGTAAAGCTTCATCCTGTGCCTTTTGAGCGGCATCAGCGGGAGCGGCACCGACCGTGTCTTCTCCTGTCATTTCGTTGATTTGCTGTCCAATTCGAGAGAGGTACGAATCATTCGGGTTAGGCGGCAGGTACAGAGGACCTTTGATTCCGCAGCCTGTTAAGAGAAGGCACGGAAAGAATAAAATGAGGGAACGTTTCAGCATAATTGACAAATCTACCATGACAAAAAGAGATTTTATCGAGTTATCGGAGAAAACCTTCAACGATATTGAGCAATTAGTTGATGACCAATATCCCGATGTGGATTTTGATCGTGAAGGCAATGTCCTGACTCTGACACTTGAGGATGGCAAAGTCGTTGTGATTAACCGTCAGGAAGCTATGGAAGAGATGTGGCTGGCTTCTCCTTTGGGAGGAATGCATTTTTACTATGACGCCGCCGGTGTTCTCGTGAACTACCGCAAAGGTGAAAAGCCCTTTGCAGAATGTCTGAAAGAAGCGCTGGAGAGCTGAGATGGTTCAGAAGTTTTGGCAGTGCCGCGATCGGAGCATCGATCTGTCCTCTCCAAAAATCATGGGCATCGTCAACGTCACTCCTGATTCATTCAGTGACGGCGGTAAATATTATTCCTCTGCACAAGCGATAGAACATGGTCTTCAGCTGGCAGAGGAGGGCGCTGATATTTTAGATATCGGCGGAGAATCAACTCGCCCGGGAGCGGAAGAAGTAAGCGTTCACTCTGAGTTGGAACGTGTGATCCCTGTGATTGAGGCACTGAGCGCACGCGGCCTAGTGGTTTCGGTGGATACCAGTAAACCGGAAGTGATGACTGCGGCAGCTCAGGTCGGCGCACAGATTATTAATGATGTTTATGCGCTTCGTCGTGACGGCGCATTAGAAGCTGCAGAGAAGAGCGGATGCGGTGTGTGTCTGATGCACATGCAGGGGGAACCGCGCACAATGCAGAAGAATCCCGTTTACACGGATTTGCTGTCTGAGGTGAAGAGCTTTCTGGCTGAGAGAGCTCGGGCGTTGACGGATCTCGGAGTTTCAGCGGAAAAAATCGTCTTGGATCCGGGATTCGGATTCGGGAAGACGGTGTCACAGAACTTTGAACTGCTTGCAAAGACAGAAGATTTTTTATCATTAGGCTATCCGCTTTTGTACGGCATGAGCCGAAAGTCTTCGCTCGGAGCTGTTACCGGAATTACGAAAGCCGAAGAACGTCTGATTTCTTCGGTGACGGCGCATTTGCTCGCTGTCGAAAGAGGCGCGTCGATTGTACGAGTTCACGACGTTAAGCAAATGAAAGAAGCGCTCACAATATACAAGGCGATGGTTCACTACAAGGATTTGAAATGAGTCGAAAATATTTTGGAACGGACGGAGTTAGAGGCAGAGTCGGACAAACTCCGATTACGCCAGAATTTGCCATGCTTTTGGCACAGGCTGCCGGCCGTATTCTTAAGCAGCAGACAACCGACGGGGAGGTCGGAGTTTTTATTGGAAAAGATACCCGCGTCTCGGGTTACATGTTGGAAGCCGCCCTTCAGGCCGGATTCTTAAGCGCCGGCGTAGACGTGATGCTCGGCGGTCCGCTTCCGACACCGGCTGTTGCCTATCTCACAAGAGCACAGAGACTGAGTGCCGGTGTTGTCATCTCCGCCTCTCATAATCCCTTCTATGACAACGGCATTAAGTTTTTCTCGGACAAAGGCACCAAGCTGCCTGATGAAATGGAACTGCAGATTGAAAAAGAAATGGACCGCGGTTTCAGCTGTGTAGACAGCGCTCGTCTCGGAAAAGCTCGCCGTCTTGATGACGCGGCAGGCCGCTATGTCGAATTCTGCAAGAGCACTTTCCCGTCAGATCTGGATTTGAAGGGCTTCAAGATTTATGTGGACTGCGCCAACGGCGCTGCCTACCACATTGCGCCGGATGTCTATCATGAACTCGGTGCGACCGTCGTTTGCGGAGGTAATACACCTGACGGATTCAATATTAATGAAGGTGTCGGCGCAACCCATACGGAAACGCTTCCGGATCGCGTTCAGAAGGCCGGCTGCGATATCGGTATTGCGCTGGACGGAGATGCCGACCGTCTGATCATGGCTGACCGCCATCAGGTCTACAACGGCGATCAGTTGCTTTATCTCATTGCTAAGGATCGTTTGAACCGCGGCGAACTGAAAGGTGTCGTCGGTACACTCATGACGAACTTTGCGATTGAAAAGCAGTTCAAGACGCTCGGCGTTCCGTTCCACCGCGCTAAGGTCGGAGACCGTTATGTTTTAGAAATCATGCTTAAAGAAGGCATTGATTTAGGCGGAGAAGGCTCTGGCCACCTCATTATTTTGGATAAGCAGACCACCGGTGACGGTATTGTTTCTAGTCTCCAAGTTCTGTCTGTGCTCGCTCGCAACCGCTCTACGCTCGAATTCGTTCTTTCTGAAGTTGCTCTGACGCCGCAGGTTTTGATTAACCGCAGATATAAAGCCGGTTACGTTTGGAACGAAGACCAGGCACTGCTTGACGCAATCAAGGCTGTTTCGAAAGAGCTGGAAGGAAAAGGCAGAGTTTTAGTGCGCGCTTCGGGGACGGAACCGTTGGTCCGTGTTATGGTGGAATGCGAAGATATCGGTGAAGCGAAAAAGCACGCTCAGGCATTAGCCGAACTCATTCCGCTCGAAGCTTAAGGAGAGATGATGACGACATCCGTTCTGATCGTAGAAGATGAGCCGTCAATTTTGGAGTTAATTTCTTATACCTGCCGGACTTCCGGAATGGAAGTCCGCAAGGCAGCGAACGTCGCCGAAGCAAAGAAAAATCTTGAAGCGGCCAAACCGGACATCATTCTTTTGGACTGGATGCTTCCGGACTGCGCCGGCCTTGATTGGCTGCGCGAACTTCGGAGCTATCACAGCAACGAGAGTCTGCCAGTCATTATGCTGACTGCGCGCGGACAAGAGGACGACAGGGTTCGAGGTTTAGAAGCGGGAGCGGATGACTATGTGACCAAACCCTTCTCTCCGAGAGAGTTGGTCGCAAGAATTCGTGCCGTCATCCGCCGCAAAGGCGGAGATGCGCTTCCTGATACGCTGCGTGTCGGGCCGCTTGAGATTGATGCCGAGCGGTACGAAGCACGCGTTAACGGCAAACCGCTGCGTCTGTCGGCTGTGGAATTTAAATTTCTTCAGGTTTTTGCC
>URYO01000004.1 GCA_900552195.1 uncultured Sutterella sp.
GCCGTGTATTTTTTACCGTCTGCATAAACCGGGTAAACATAGGAGAAGGTTCCTTCAGTATGTCCCGGAGTGGCAATGGCGCGCACAGTTGTGTTCCCGAGCGTGACGGTCTCACCGTCTTTGAGAACCATTTCTTTCGGAATCATGGTTTTCGGACCCGCTCCTTTGCCGAGGTGCTCGAAAGATTCTTCCCAGCCTTTTTCGCCCATGGCAAATTTTGCGTTCTTGAATAAAGGCTTCAAGGTGGTTGCGCCGCCGACATGATCAAAGTGTCCGTGTGTCATAAGCACGTATTTGATTTCGGAAGGATCAACATTGAGTAAGGCAAGATTGTCGATGAGATGTCCGACGAAAGGAGGATGCAGCGTATCAATGAGGATGTATCCGTCATTTGTTTTGATCAGGTAGGCAGCTACCCAGCGCAGTCCAACGTACCTCACATTGTCAAAGACTTTGTAAGGAGGGATCTTTTGGATGACCGGATCATCCAACCAAGCTTTGAGCTCAGGCGACATTTTTTTCGTTTGTGCAAATTCGCTGAATAATGCCGCAACTTGTTTAGAAGAAAGATCCAGTGCTTTTTCAGCGGCAAAAGTTTTTGGCGCAACAAGAACAGCGGCCGAACCTAAACCGACTCTCAAAAAATTTCTGCGTTTCATTTGATTCATAACAAATCTCCATACGAGTGAATGGAGGTATGTTATTGAATTTTTTATTTCGGATAAATAGAATAAAAAGCAATCTATTTTTTCGATTTTCGAAATAATTATGGATCGTCTTCAAGCCCTGGAAGTTTTCATGTTGGTCGCGAAGCTGGGGAGCTTTACAGCGGCTTCAAGAGCGGCAAACCTAACAGCTTCACGCGTTACCCATCTGATTCAGAATTTAGAGAAGGAATTAGGCGTCTCTTTATTTAGCCGAACCACACGACGTGTGAGTCTTTCATCTGCTGGTCAGGCCTTATTTGAACAGCTTGATCCGAACCTTGGTTTTATTACTGAAACGCTTCAGAACATCAAGGAGTTATCTAATGAAGAACCGAAAGGGACAATCCGGATCAGTGCACCGGTCAAGTTCGGCTCAACGTTTTTGATGAAACCGATAACGGTGTTTCTTAAGAAATATCCGGATGTTCGTATTGTTTTGAATACGACCAACGATCCGCAGGAAATCTTCAAAGGTGGTGCAGATATTGCATTTGTCCTGGTTACGGAGATGCCTCTTTCAGGAGTGCGACACAAGATAGGAGTGTTCAGCAGCGGAATCTATGCAAATTTGAATGTCATGACGGCACTCTCTTCTTTAACTTCGCCCGAGCAATTGAGGAGTGTCGAATTAATTCTTCAAGAAGGGAATGCTTCGTCTTGGAATCTAACCGGTTCGGAGGGACAAAAATACAGGGTGTCGGTAAAGAAGTGGTCTTTCAAAACTGACACGACGCAGGCGGCTTTAATCGCAGCAAAGGAAGGTCTGGGCGCGGCACTTTTACCGATACCTTTAGGAGAGAGTGAAAAGTCCTTGACTCGATTACTTCCTAATTGGACCGGCGTTCCAGTGGAAGTCTGCGCCATCACTTCGTCTAGGAAGATTTCTTCAGCAGCAAGAAATTTTATTGACCTTGCCAAACAAGAGTTCAATAGAGAGCAATGACGGGACTGCAGTCTTGCAACCGCCACAAAAATCCCGAGCTTCCTGCGAAGCCCGGGATTTGAATTAAGCCGCTAAGTCAGACGATTAAACCCAGCCTTTCTGGCGGAATTCTTTGAGTTTTTCAACGAAATAGCGCATTTCAGCGGGTGTGCCCAGAGAAATACGGCACCACTGAACGGCAGGCGGGAAGGGACGGCCGACGAGAATGTGTTCGGTTTTCATTCTGTCTGCGAAGGGTTTCAGCGGAGCTTTCAGATCAATGAAAACGAAGTTCGTCTGGCTCGGCAGATAAGGAATGTTGAGTTCCTTCAGAGCCTTGTAGAGGATCTCGCGGGCTTCGTCATTGCTTTCTTTGGATTCTTTTAAGAATTCCTTGTCATTGAGTTCGCTTAGAGCAGCAGCCAGCGTTGTCTGGTTCATCATGACTTCGTAGGCGACATGGTCACGAATCTTGTTGATGACGTTCACGGCGCCGACGGCGTAGCCCAAACGCATACCGGCCATAGCGAAGATCTTGGAGAAGGTCTTCAGGACGACCAGGTTGTCAAAGCCCTGACGAACGAGTTCGTTGCAGGACTTGAAGGAAGGATCGTTGACGAACTCGGCATAGGCTTCGTCGAGGATGAAGAAGGTGTTCTTCGGCTGAGATTTAATCCAGTTGAAGATTTCGTTGCTGTCGGCAATCGTGGAAGTCGGGTTGTTCGGGTTGACGAGGTAAACCAGAACGCGGTGTTTCTTTGCTTCAGCGGTTGCAACTTTGCGCAGAGCGGCGAGATCAATGCTCCAGTTCGGGCCCATCTTGACGTTCTTAACCGGAATGTTGTTGCGCTTAGCAACATCAGCACCGTCGCCGTAAGTCAGTTCAGGCTGAACCAAAACCGTGTTCTTGGTGGCTTCAGCTTCAATAGTGGCACGAATGGCTTCTGCAGAACCGTGCGTCAGAAGTACTTCATCCGGTCTGACATTCATGAATTTAGCCAAATCCTTTTTGAATGCGATGACCTGCGCGAAGGGATAACGAGAGCCGTACATGGCGGCTTTAGCGACAGCTTCTTTAGCCTTTTCGCTCATGCCCAACGGGTTTTCGTTAAAGCACAAGAGCATGGGTTTTTCGGCAGTCGGTTTGACAAACTTCGGCTGAGCAGCGACAGTGGCAGTTGTTCCGAGGGAAGAGAGAGCAGCTCCGGCGCCGACCAGACGGAAGAGTTGTCTGCGATTCAGGGTCATGAAAAATCTCCTATGAGGTTATTAATAGTTACTGACAATTATTGTCAATTAATCGGCGGTACAAGGAAAATTTACTAGGAAATTCTCATGATTGGAATATCTTTTGCGGATTTTTAGCTAGGGAAAAGAAAAAAGCCCGAAATTTGTACTTTCGAGCTTTCTAGAAGAGATCAAAAACCGTTATTCGGTCTTGTTTTCCGGCGCGACATAGCCTTCGGGATGGGCCACGCCTTCGCCGAAGAAGTGAGCTTCGATCTGGTCCATCAGCCATTTGCGAGCTCTCGGATCTGCCATGGAAAGACGGTTTTCGTTAACGATCATGGTCTGAAGATGCTTCCACTGTTCCCAAGCTTCTTTGGAAACATTGTTGTAAATCTTCATGCCCAGGGCGCCGGGAAGAGGCGGGTAGTCCAGGCCTTCGGCTTCGCGGCCGAGTTTTATGCAGTTAACCATGTGTGCCATTGGTGTACTCCTAATCATTTATCTGAAAATTGTTTTTCAAGTCTACAAGCATTGGACGCCGCTGACCTAAAGATCTTTTATGAAGATTTGTGAACGGCGCTGCCAGTTATACAAACGCCGCTTTTCAATCGGTAAATCGTCTACGCCGGCAGGACGGAAACCGCGTTTCAAGAACCAGTGCATAGTTCTTGTGGTCAGAACAAACAGGCGGTTTAATCCGGCCTTGCGAGCCTGGTTTTCAATGTGGCGAAGCAAACGCTCTCCGTCTCCGAAGCCCTGATAAGCCGCATCGACCGTCAGCGCAGCCATTTCCCCGAGTTTTTCCTCCGGGAACTGATAAAGCGCGGCACTCCCGTAGATCACACCGTCGTGTTCAAGAACCGTGAAGTGAGAGATGTCGCGTTCAAGTTTTTCGCGTGGGCGTTTGACCAACGTTCCGTCCGCCTCAAGCGGCTCCAGCAGTTTGATCAGACCAGAGACGTCGTCAGAGGTTGCCTGACGCAGGGACTCCAGATTTTCCATGGTCATCATGGTTCCCACGCCGTCATGCGTAAAGAGCTCAGCCAAAAGTCCTCCGTCCATTGCGTAGGGCACGATGTGAACGCGTTCAACGCCGTGTTCAAGCGCTTTCAGGGCAAACGTCAGGTTGTAGATATCTTCTTCATCGACGAGTTTGTCGTTAATGAACTCTCGAGCATCTTCCGCGGTAAGTTCCGTGACCACTTCATCAAAGCGTCTGACACCATCCACGTTGGTGAGCAGAATAAGCTTGTCGGCTTTTAGCGCACCGGCAATGGAAGCCGCTAAATCTTCGCTCGTCAGATTAAAGGCTTCGCCCGTGGGAGAGAAACCGAGCGGCGAAATTAAAACGATCCGCCCTCCGTCGAGTTCTCGATGAATCGCTTCGCTGTCAACTTTGCGAACGACGCCGGTGAACTTAAAGTCCACGCCGTCGATGATGCCTAAAGGACGGGCAATCACGAAGTTGCCGCTGACGACGCGACATTGGCTGTGAGCCATCGGCGTGTTCGGTAAGCCCTGAGAGAAAGCTGCTTCAATATCCAGGCGCGCTTCGCCGGCGGCTTCTTTGACGCACACAAGCGCATCGGCGGTCGTCACCCGAATGCCGTTGACGTATTGGGACTCGATGGCCTTCAATGACATTAGCTCTTCGACCTGGGGACGTACGCCGTAAACTAGGACGATTCGTGCACCTATGGCTGAGATCATGCTGATGTCAGCAATCAAGCTGGAAAAATGTTCTTGAAGGATGGTTTCTCCGGCGAGATCGATGACGATCGTTTTGCCGCGAATGGAATGAATATGCGGTGCGACGCTTCTGAACCATTCGACCCAGGAGTCCATTGAAACCGGAACAATCGGGGATTCTTTATTTTCTTCTGACATGTCCGTTGAATTAAGAAAGGCTTCAATTAGTTGTTGCTGAAATTTTAATATTTGAGAGACCGTAATTTTCTCGGAGAAAACGAGCATTGTCTCGATGGTTTCGAAGAAATTTGTTCAATTTGGGACAGTTGGCAGAAGCATTTTTTTGTTTAGAAACAAATAGCTTCGAAAATTTCGAGCAGAAAAAGCCTAAAAAGTTCTATCCTTAGTGAACTTTAGAATGAGAGATATAAGAACCTGGAACTATGGCAGGCGATTTAAGAGATTTAAAAGCAAAGTTACTCGAAGCACGAAAAGCAGAGAAGAAGCCGCAGGCGGTTTCTCAAAAACAAGAACCTCCGCGCACCAAATTAACATTAAAGAAGAAAACTCCGGCAGCCTCTTCTGGAGCATCAGCTGCATCTAAATCTGCAGAAGTGAAGGCTTCGGCACAAAAGAAGAATCCGGCAGAGCCTTCCAAACGTCCGGCACCTAAAGGCAAAGGAACTTCTTTAAAAGGGCTTTCGGATTTGAGAGTACTGCGCAATCAGATCAATGCACCGCAGGAACAGAAAGACATAAACGAGTCCAAGAAACCTGCTGCCTCCGAGAAGAAGCCGTCCAGGGCCCTCGTGAAGGTAGGAAACGAAGTGCTCCGCAACATTCCCCCGAAACTCGAACTCCAGGAAAGCCTTCCTGTCAGCGAACGCGCTGACGAAATCGCTGAAGCCATTAAAAACAACCAAGTCGTGATCGTCTCCGGTGAGACGGGTTCCGGTAAAACCACTCAGCTTCCGAAGATCGCCATGATGGTCGGAAGAGGACAAAAAGGTCTGATCGGTCACACGCAGCCTCGACGCATTGCCGCGACTTCTATTGCTAAGCGTATTTCCGAAGAAATGGACGCCGAAGTCGGCCAAGTCGCCGGCTACAAGATTCGATTTAAAGACGAATTAGAGCCCGGTGCGACGATTAAGCTCATGACGGACGGCATCCTGCTTGCTGAGACTCAGCGGGACAGACTGCTCAAAGCCTACGATACGATCATCATTGACGAAGCGCATGAGCGCAGTTTGAACATCGACTTCCTCTTGGGCTACCTCCGAGAAATCCTGCCGAAGCGTCCCGACCTTAAGCTCATTATTACGTCTGCGACGATTGACTCGGAGCGATTTGCCAAGCACTTTGAGAGCGTCAACAAGAAGCCCGTGCCGAGCATCAATGTTTCCGGTCGTCTCTACCCGGTTCAGATTCGCTATCGTCCGGTCCAAGACGAAGAAGAAAATGACGACCGCACCCTGATGCAGGCCATTGCCGACGCATGTGATGAACTTATGGGCGCCGGCAGCGGCGATATTCTGGTCTTTCTGCCCGGCGAACGTGAAATTAGAGAAGCAGCCGAAGCCTTGTCTCCGGCTGCAAGAAAGGGCGTTGAAATCCTTCCGCTCTTTTCCCGCTTAAGTATTGAAGAGCAGGACCGTATCTTTAAAACCGACGGTCGTCGCCGTATTGTGCTTGCCACCAATATTGCCGAAACCTCTTTGACGGTTCCCGGCATCCGATATGTGGTTGATACCGGGTTGGCCCGTGTGAAGCGTTACTCTTACCGCTATAAAGTGGAACAGCTGCAGATCGAGCCGATCAGCCAAGCGGCAGCTAAGCAGCGTGCCGGCCGATGCGGTCGTGTGGCCAACGGTATTTGTATCCGACTCTACGATGAGAAAGATTTCGAAAAGCGCCCCGAATTTACCGATCCGGAAATTCTGAGAAGCTCGTTGGCGACCGTGATTCTCCGTATGAAGTCGCTGCATCTGACTGATGTTCGCGAGTTCCCGTTTGTTCAAGCCCCGCTTCAGCGTGCGATTACCGACGGCTATGACCTATTGATCGAATTGAATGCGGTAAAAGAACGCGGAGGCGAATTAACTCCTGTCGGAAAAGAACTTGCCCGACTGCCGCTCGACGCGCGTCTTGCCCGCATGCTGCAGGCGGCCGCAGAAAACCAAGCTTTGGCAGAAGTGCTGATTATTGCTTCGGCGATCAGTATTCAGGATCCTCGTGAACGTCCTTTGGATGCTCAGGATAAAGCGGCCGCGGCACACAAAAAATTTGCCGACGAAAAGAGCGATTTCCTTTCTCTGATTAAGCTTTGGAACTGGACGCAGGATGCGATCGCTAACAAAGAAAGCAATCGACTGCTGGAGCAGAAGTTCCGCCAAAACTATCTTTCGGTAAAGAGGCTTCGCGAGTGGCGCGATGTTTACCGTCAGCTCAAGGAGCTCACGCAGGAAATGGGCTGGCGTTTAAATACTGCGCCGGCAACCTATGAACAGCTGCATAAAGCACTCCTGTCCGGTCTCTTGGGCAATATCGGTATGAAAGACGTTCAGGCTGATTACAAAACGCCGCCCTACATAGGCGCCAGGGGCATTAAGTTTTGGCCGTGGCCCGGTTCTTCTCTGGCGAAGAAGGGCGGCAAATGGATTATGGCTTCCGAGATCGTGGAAACAACCCGCCTATTTGCCAGAACGCTTGCGAATCTCGAGCCTGAGTGGATTGAGAAGGTCGGCTCGCACTTGATTAAAAAGTCTTGGAGCGATCCTCATTGGGAGAAAAAGGCCGGCAACGTCATCGCCTTAGAAAAGGGCACCCTGTACGGTCTGCCAGTGTACACGGAACGAAAGGTGGATTTTTCCCGCAAGGATCCGAAAACCTCTAGAGAGATCTTTATTCGCCGAGCTCTGGTAGAAGAAGAACTCGAAAGCCAGACCCCGTTCTGGCAGCACAACGTCGCTATGATTAACAACATCCGCGAGATGGAACACAAGTCTCGTCGTCCGGATGTGCTGGTGGACGACAGCATGATTTACGAGTTTTATGACAAGAAAATCAGTCAGGGCGTTGTCAATCAGCAGACCTTTGATAAATGGCGAGAAAAGGCGGAAGCGGAGAATCCGAAACTTTTGTTCCTTCAGAAGTCCGACTTGATGCGTCATGACGCAGCCGGCATCACGATCGAATACTTCCCGAAGAAGCTTGAGATCGCCGGCATCCCGATGGCGCTGAATTACAACTTTGATCCGGGTTCTGCGCGTGACGGCGTCACGATGACCGTACCGCTTTATGCCCTGAACCAGCTGGATCCGGTCCGCTTGGAGTGGCTCGTGCCCGGCATGGTCAAAGAAAAAGTTCAGATGCTGCTCAAGAGTCTTCCTCAGCGTCTGCGCCGTCATTTTGTGCCGCTGCCCGATTGGGCAAAATCTTTTGCCCAGCGTCATGAAGTTCCCGACGGAGATCTCATCGAACTCTTGATTAAAGAGGCACGAGAGCAGTTCCGTATTGATATCCAGAAATCAGACTTCAAGTTTGAGATGCTTCCGCCGCATCTCAGCATGAATTACAAGGTAGTTGACGAACACGGCAGACAGCTTGCCATGTCCCGCAGTATTCCGCAGTTGAGAAGCGAATTGAGCACTGAAGCCCGCAAGACGTTCCAGAACATCGCGTCCCAGGACAGCAAAGTTGCGGAAGACCTCCAGGACGAGATAACGGAATGGAACTTCGGTGAATTGCCCGATGTCATGGAGATTAAGAAGAAGGGCATTTCGCTCATCGGCCACCCGGCATTAGTGGATAAGGGTGAATATTGCTCTTTGGAAGTTTTTGATGATCCGGACCAAGCGGCCCGTATTCATCGACGGGGTTTGATTCGCTTGATCCGTTTGGGACTGAAGGAACAGATTAAGTATCTGGATAAGAATTTGAAGTCGATGCAGACGACGCAGATCCAAGGCGCATCCATTGTTTCTTTGAGAAAGGCTTTCCCGTCCTTTGAGGAACTCAAGCAAGACGTCATAGATGCCTCGATCGAAACGGCTGCCTTTACCGGAGAACTCCCGGTTAATGAAGAGCAGTTCAGGGAAACGATTGCGAACGTGAAGGAAAAGCTCGGATTGCTGACGCTGGAGCTGGCGCGCCTCTTGAGTTCGATTGTTTCTGAAGCGGCTTTAGCTCAACAGAAGCTCAATTCGATCAAGAGCTATAAGGAAGTCAGCGAGGACATTACGGCTCAGCTCTCCGACTTGTTCCCACCGCATTTCCTGCTCACGATCCCGTTCAGCCAGCTGCGTCACTATCCGCGTTACATGAAGGCCATTCAAGTTCGTATCGATCGTCTGAAAAACGATCCAGGCAGAGATGCTGAACGTATGGCCGAGATTCGTCAGCTTACGGTTAATTACAAGAGGGAGTTGTCTGCCAGAAGAGGCGTCTACGATGCCAAACTGGTCGAATTCGGGAATATGCTTCAGGAGCTGAGGGTTTCTCTTTTTGCGCAGGAACTCAGAACGCCGATGCCAGTGAGCGTCAAGCGTCTGAATAAAATGTGGGATGCGATTCTTCGTGAGCACTAACTACATATTGAGTGAAGTTAGAAAAATGATTAGTAATTTCCCTTATATAAGTGTTTAATTTGGGCGGTGAGGCCGATTTTTTATGGTTTCGCCGAACGAATTGGCGCAAAATAACAAATACTCACCAATTAATGACCTCTTCTCTTCTCCTCTGGATGGAAAAAATGCGTTTATCGGCAGCGATTCTCTGTGCTTTTTTATCGTTTAGTTTTATTGCCGCTCCTACCGTAGAGGCTGCTCAGAAGAAACCGGCGGCTGTTAAAGTCGTCAAGAAAAAAGCAGTGAAAAAGACCGTTGTCGAGAAGACAGCGAAGAAGAAAGTTGTTGCTGCTTCGGCAAAGAAGAAGGCTAAGGCTCCTAAGGCAAAAGCTGCCGGCAAACGGGTCGCGGTGAAAAGCGTTGTTCGTAAACGGGCCTCAGCTCGTTCCTCCAGCCGCAAATTTGCCTCTTCTAAGAACTATCGTCCGAGAAAGGCGATTGACTGGGCTACTTACCGCAGCCGCGGACCTTCCTACGCACAGCTTATAGGCCTGAAGGGCTCCAGCGATCCGCTGGGACTCTCCTCGACGGCCGTGCTCGCCTACGACATGGACACAAACCAAGTTTTGTATGAAAAGAATGCCGATCAGCCCCTGCCGATCGCATCTATTACAAAACTGATGACGGCGCTGGTGATCGTGGAATCCGGCGTCAATTTAGACGACAAGTTCACTGTTACGCGTGAAGACTTCGTTCCTTCGAGCGCTCACTCCAAGCTTCGCATGGGCATGGAGATCTCCCGCCGTCAGGCTTTGCACCTGGCTTTAATGAGTTCGGATAACCGTGCGGCTCATTTCCTCGCCCGTACCTATCCGACCGGAAAAGCACAGTTCATTAAAGAAATGAACATCAAAGCTGCGCTTCTCGGCATGAAAGACTCCGTCTTCTATGACTCTATCGGTTTGAATAACGACAATCGCTCTTCTGCGGTGGATCTGTCTTACCTCATCACAGGCGCGAGCGAATATGCACTCATCCGTGAACTCTCGACTACGCCGGAAGCTTCCTTCCGTATCGGCAAGCGTGAAGTCATCAGCAGCACCACGAACCGTCTGATTAAAGACGAAGATTGGGACATCGAGCTGCAGAAGACTGGTCTGACGACAGCGGCCGGCTACTGCATGGTCATGCAGGCGCACGTCGACGGAAAGAATGTTGCATTCATCTTCCTCGACTCTCCGAATAAGTACGCTCGCGCCAACGACGCAGAAAAACTTCGTTCATATTTGAGCCGTGAAAGCGTTGTAGCTTCGAATTGATCGCTGAATCGATCTAAATCATCACAAGTGACGCATTGGACTAAAAGTTCAATGCGTCATTTTTAGGTTTTAGAAAACTTTGAATTTTCTGTTTCGCATTCAATTGATTAGAATCGAGACACCAATTTTGAAGGAAAGCACGTGAGAGAGATCTGTCTGGATACCGAAACCACCGGCATGGCCGCTAAGGAAGGCGACCGAATCATTGAAATCGGCTGCGTTGAACTTGGAGAACACGGATTAACCGATAAAAATTTTCATGAGTACATCGATCCGGAACGCCAGATGGAGGCAGAGGTTATCCGCGTCCACAAGATCACCAATGAATTTTTGGTCGGCAAGCCGAAGTTTGCGGACATCGCCGACAAGTTCATTGAATTTGTTCAGGGCGCCAGACTCATCATTCACAATGCTCAGTTCGACATCGGCTTCCTCAATGAGGAGTTGAGAAAGCTCGGCAAACCCTCGATGGAAGAGATTTGCGGCAAGGACAACATTATCGACTCGATGGAGCTTGCCAAAGCCGCATTCCCTCAGATGCACAACAGCTTGGATGCATTGTGTAAGCGTCTCGAAATCGACACGACCCGACGCGTCAAAGAAGGCCACGGCGCCCTTTTGGACGCGGAGCTTTTAGGCCAGGTTTACCTCGTTCTTAAACAGCAGCAAGGCATCTTGGAGATTGATGCGGCGCCGGTGAGTGCCGATGTTCACGATATCTCCGACGTTGAGCTGCCGGTTATTCGAGCCACGGAAGAGGATCTCTCTGAAAACGAACGTGTCTTGGAAATGGTGCGAAAAGCTGCCAAAGGTCCCGCGCTTTACGATTTGGATGAAGAAACCTTTAACGCCAAACGCAAGGAAGAGCAGGACGCGCTCGATGCAAAGGAAGCTAAGCTGCAGGATTTGCTGAAAAATCTTTGACAAGTCGAGCAGAGCAACTCAAATTTGGTGGTTAGGAGGCTATAGGGGCGACGGCCTCTTTACAATCTTCCGGCAGGGCTGCATCTTTGATGCTTCCTAAAGAATTTCGTCCGGCTTTCGACATGTAGTTTCGAAAGCCCCAACAAGCGCCGGTTCATGTTTGATCGAACTGGGCAATTAAAAGATTCTATGAAAAACCGAGGCAATGGCTTCGGCTCTAAGAGTAAGTTATGGCAGTCACAAGAAATTCGCGCAATGGGCGCAAAACACCTTTCAGACCGTCAGCGTCTGTCAATACCCGACGCACTCCTGCAAGCGCGGAATCCGCTCCCCGCTCTCCTGCGAGAAAGCCGCAGGTGGCTAAGTTATTAACGGCTCCGTTTGCCAATGAAAAGCTGCATAAAGTGCTGGCTGATGCCGGCATCGGTTCACGCCGTGATATGGAAGAAAGAATCGCAGAAGGCCGCATCTCTGTGAACGGAGAACCTGCTCACGTCGGCCAGCGTGTGACACCTTCTGACGTGATTCGTTTTGACGGCAGGATCGTTCGCCGTTCCGCGCTGGAAAACAATGATGTTCCTAAGGTTCTGATTTATCACAAGCCTGCCGGCGAGATCGTCTCCAAAGATGACCCCGAAGGCCGCCCCACGGTTTTTGATCATCTGCCGAGAATCGGCGGTGCCCGCTGGATCGCTGTCGGACGGCTTGACTTCAATACCGAAGGCCTCCTTTTGTTTACCGATAGCGGAAATTTAGCCAATTTCCTGATGCATCCGCGTCATGAGATTGAGCGCGAGTATGCGGTCCGTGTTCAGGGAACGATGAGTCCGGAAGCCAAAGACAAACTTCTCAAAGGCATCAAACTCGACGACGGCATCGCTAAATTCACGACGCTGGAAGAGGGCGGGGGAAAAGGCTTCAACCGCTGGTACAACGTCACGCTGAGCGAAGGCCGCAACCGTGAAGTTCGCCGCATGTTTGAAGCCGTCGGCTTACCCGTCTCGCGCCTGATCCGCGTGAAATACGGCAACCTAGAACTTCCGTCTGACTTGCCCAGAGGCAAGACCCGCCGCATGAGCACGGAAGAAACGGAAAAGTGGCTCGATTCCATCAGTTATAAAAAAGGAATGTCCACGGCACCGGCCCCTCGTGCGCCTGAGAGAACGCCGCGTCCTGCAGCTTCCCGCGCCCCGGCCTCTGCTCCCAAAGCGGGCAGAAAGTTTGGTCAGCGAGACACTTCTTCGGCGATCCGGTCTAGTCGTCCGATGCGCAGCCGCGGAACCCGAGGCCCGAAATAATTTTTAGTCAGACCAAAGAGATAGAGCTAATTTGACGGCAGAAAGCTGAAAAATTTTTCAGAGAAACGACGGGCGGGAAACAAACCTCACCCGTTTTTTCTTTCTGAAATGAAAGAGTTATGTCTTGAGAAGTTACGAAAAATCTGTCTATTAGCGTTGTCCATGATGTACAATTGCGCTAGTTTTTGCTTTAAGGCGCGTTGTATGCGTCATAAAGCGCTCGAAAGGCCATCGGTCGGTCGAGCACCTATCAAAAAGAATTTTTTAAGAGATGGGCTTTGAAGCCCATTTTTTTTTACTTAGGTATTGAGGTTAAATCTGCAATGGCAGTTTCGACACAATTATTTGAAATGATCGATGCCACCGTCGAAGGCTTGGGTTACGAGCTCGTCGATGTGGAAAAACTCCCGCGCGGTTTGATCCGCGTCACGATCGATAAAGACGGCGGGATTACTTTGGACGACTGCGAAAAAGTCAGCAACCAGCTCAACAACGCAATGACGGTTGAGAACGTTGACTACGATCGTCTTGAAGTGTCTTCTCCGGGTGTTGATCGTCCGTTGAAACGTCCTCGTGATTTTGTGAAATTCGTCGGACAGAACGTTCACGTCGAACTTTTTGCTCCGATCACCGGTGAAGGTCTTCCCGAAAACGGCCGCCGTCGTTTGGACGGAACCCTTGACGCCGTTGAAGGTGATGAAAACAACCCCTCGATCACGATGACACTCTCGGAAAATCGTGTTGCACGCACTCCGGCTGAAAAGCAGCGCGCTGCCAAAACCAAGGCCAAGAGTGACACGCCTGCAGTGACCGTTACCTTCCCCTTTAATGATGTTGAGCGGGCTAACCTCGTGCCCGACCTGAATTTCAGAGGTGCAAAATAATGAGCCGTGATTTATTAACAATGGTGGAAGTCCTCGCCCACGAAAAGAACGTTGATCAGTCCGTCGTTCTGGCTGCATTGGAAAGTGCTTTGGCCAGCGCAGTTAAAAAGGCTGAGTTCCCGGGCGAAGACGCAGATATCGTCGTCAAAGTCGACCCGACAACCGGCGACCAGAAAGTTTGGCGTCAGTGGTTAGTCGTTCCTGACGAACAGGGCCTTCAGGAGCCGGATCGTCAGATTCTTCAGTGGGAGGCTAAGGAAGACTACAGCGACCAGGGCGAAATGAATGTCGGCGACTATGTTCGTAAGCCTCTGCCCGATGTCAACGTAACCGGCCGTCGTTTTGCGACAGACGCAAAACAGGTCATTATTCAGCGCCTGAGAGAAGCCGAGCGTAATCAGCTTTTAAACGAATTCCTTGAACGCTACAAGGACGTTAAGGTTGTCACCGGCCAAGTCAAGCGCTTTGACAAGAGCGATGCGATTATCGAAATCGGCCGCATCGATGCTCGTCTGCCTAGACATCAGATGATCCCGATGGAAAACCTCCGTCCGGGCGATCGTGTTCGCGCTTATGTTCTGAAAATCGATCCGACCTCCAGACAGCAGCAGATCACCCTGTCCCGTACCTGCAATGAATTCTTGGGCGAACTGATGCGTCAGGTCGTTCCCGAAATCAACGAAGGCCTGCTTGAGATCAAGGGCATTGCCCGCGATCCCGGCATCCGTGCCAAAGTTGCCGTCCAGGTTAAGGACAAGCGCATTGATCCGATCGGAAGCTGCATCGGTGTCAAAGGCTCTCGTATTCAGTCCGTTTCCGGCGAACTGATGAATGAGAGAATCGACATTATCCGCTGGGCCGATCAGCCTGCCGAATACGTCATGAGCGCGCTGTCTCCCGCAACGATTTCCTCCATCATCGTCCATGAAGACGAACACAAGGTTGAAGTCGTGACCCCTGACCTTGACAACAGCAAGATCGCGATCGGCAGCAACGGCGTCAACAAGCGTCTTGCCTCCGAGCTGACCGGCTGGGAAATTGAAGTGATGGATGACGACCAGGCGGCTAAGAAGCGTGAAGATGAAATCGCTCCGCGTCGCCAGGAACTCTGCGACCGCCTCGATATCGATGAGGAAGTTGCTCAGGTTCTGATTGAAAACGGCATTGAGACACTTGAAGAAGTTGCTTATCTGCCGGAAGAAGAACTGCTTAGCATCGAACAGTTCGATGAAGATACCGTTAAAGAACTGCGTTCCAGAGCCAGAACGGCATTGCTGACTTCTGCGCTTGAACGTGAAGAGCTCCTCAAGTGGGCCGACAAATCTCTTGTCGACCTTCCGGGGATGACTCATGAAATTGCAAATAAACTGAAGCCTGCCGGCATCAAGACCCTTGATCAGCTTGCCGATTTGTCTACGGACGAACTCGTTGAAATGACGGGTATTGACCACGACAAGGCTGCCGCCCTGATCACAAAGGCTCGCGAAAGCTGGAGCTAATACAAAGGAGGGAATATAGGAATATGGCAAAAACCACTGTTAAAGATTTAGCCGCCGACTTGAATTTGCCGGTTGAGACCCTCCTTTCCCAGTTGAAGGAAGCCGGCCTCTCCCAGAGCACACCCGCCGACGAATTAAGCGAAGCTGATAAGGATCGTTTCTTAACATCCCTGCAGGTTGCCCGCGGCAGCTCGAATGCAGGCCGCCGCAAAATTACGCTGACAAAGCGGGAAAAGAGCGTCATCACTCAGAACGGAGGAGGTTCCTCTCACGCCGTTCAAGTGGAAGTGCGCCGCAAACGCGTTTTGGTGAAGAACCCGGATGTCGTTAATAAAGCCCGCGAAGAAGCCAAGAAGGCAATGGAAGAGCAGAAAGAAAAAGCTCGTCGTTTAGCTGAAGAAGCTGCTGCCCGCGCTAAGGAAGAGGCCGAACGCAAGGCCAAAGAAGAGGCCGAACGTGCTGCCAAACTCAAAGCCGAACAGGAAAAGGCTAAAGCCGAAGAAGCTGCACGCAGACAGAAGGCTGAGGCAGAGCGCAGCATAGAGAAAGCTAAGGCAGAAGCCGAGGCCGCTGCTCGTGCTGCTAAAGAAGCTAAGGAAGCCGCTGTCAAGGCTGAAGCCGACAGAGATGCTGCTCGCCGCGCTGCTGAAGCCGAAGCTCGCGCTATTCGAGAAATGATGTCTGCTCCGAAGAAGGTTCTGACCGCTAAGAAACCGGCTCAGGAAGAAAAACCGCAGGAACAGAAGAAGGTTCACAAGAACAGCGTCAAGAAAGAAAACAAAGGTACGAAGAACAACGCTAAGAACGCAGACAACTGGGGCGACGAAAATCAGAAACGCCGCACTCTCAAGACCCGCGGCGGCGACAACTCTTCGGAAGAAAGCAGCGGCTGGAAGAATGACCGCCGCAACAAACGCGGCAACAAGCACCAGAACCAGAACAACAAGGGCCAGGGCGGAAGACCGCAGACTCCTGCTGTTCAGGAACCCGTTGTTAAGGACATTGAAGTTCCGGAAACCATCACTGTCGCTGATCTCGCTATGAAGATGAGCGTCAAGGCCATTGAAGTCATTAAACAGATGATGAAGCTCGGCCAGATGGTGACGATCAACCAGATGCTTGACCAGGAAACGGCCATGATTGTGGTCGAAGAAATGGGTCATCGTGCGATCGCCGCTAAACCGGAAGATCCGGAAGCCTTCCTGGCTGAAGAAGAAGCCAAGGCTTTGGCCAACTATCCGAAGGAACCTCGTCCTCCGGTCGTGACGATTATGGGTCACGTTGACCACGGTAAGACTTCTTTGCTGGACTACATCAGACGTACTCGTGTTGCCGCAGGCGAAGCCGGCGGTATTACACAGCACATCGGTGCTTACCACGTTGAAACCCCGAGAGGCATTATTACTTTCTTGGATACCCCGGGACACGAAGCCTTCACGGCCATGCGTGCTCGCGGTGCTCAGGTAACCGATATCGTTATTTTGGTGGTTGCAGCCGACGACGGCGTGATGCCGCAGACCAAGGAAGCTATTGCTCACGCGAAGGCCGGCAACGTTCCTCTGGTGGTTGCCATTAACAAGATTGATAAACCGGAAGCTAATCCTGATCGTGTCAAACAGGAACTCGTTGCCAACGAAGTCATCCCTGAGGATTACGGCGGCGACGTGCCGTTCGTCTGCGTGTCTGCTAAGAGCGGACAGGGCATTGACGAGCTGCTTGAAAACGTTCTTCTGCAGGCCGAAATTCTTGAATTGAAGGCTGTGAAAGAAGGTCCTGCTAAGGGCGTCGTGATTGAATCCCGCCTTGACCGCGGTAAGGGTGCGGTTGCTTCCGTCCTCGTTCAGGCCGGTACCTTAAAGCGCGGTGATATCGTCTTGGCCGGCGCCACTTTCGGTCGCGTTCGCGCCATGGTTGACGAAAACGGCAAGTCGGTTCAGAGCGCCGGTCCTTCCATCCCGGTGGAAATTCAAGGCCTCTCCGACGTTCCGCAGGCCGGTGACGAACTCATCGTCGTTTCCGAAGAGCGTAAGGCTCGTGAATTGGCCAACTACCGTCAGGGCAAGTACCGTGACGTTAAGCTGGCTCGCCAGGTCAATGACAAACTCGGCGGTCTTTTTGGTCAGAATCCGGAAGGCCAGAAGACCCTGTCTCTGGTTATCAAGTCCGACGTTCAAGGCTCTCAGGAAGCTTTGGTTCACGCTTTGACCAAACTTTCTACCGATGAAGTTAAGGTCAGCGTGGTTCACGCAGCCGTAGGCGGTATCAGTGAATCTGATATCAACTTGGCGATTGCTTCCAATGCTGTTGTCTTAGGCTTCAACGTCCGTGCCGATGCATTGGCTAGAAAACTGGCTGAAAACAACGGCATCGACATCCGCTACTACAACATCATCTACGACGCCGTAGATGATGTTAAGGCTGCCATGAGCGGCATGCTAGCTCCGGAACGCCGCGAAAACCACGTAGGTCTCGTTGAAATCCGTCAGGTCATTCGCGTCCCCAAAGTGGGCGCAGTGGCAGGCTGCATGGTGCTCGAAGGGGTCGTCAGACGCAACTCTCATGCCCGTCTTTTGCGCAACAATGTGATTATCTGGACAGGTGAGATTAACTCTCTGCGCCGCTTCAAAGACGACGTTAAGGAAGTCAAGGCCGGTGCCGAGTGCGGCATCTCTCTGAAAGGAAACGATGACATTCAGGTCGATGACAAACTCGAAATCTTTGAGGTCGAGGAAGTCGCAAGAACGATCTGAGATTGATATAGCCTGAACACAAAGGAGCTTTCGGGCTCCTTTGTATTTAGCTGGTTTTATTGAGGAGTTGAAAAATGATTAAACCCACCAAACCGGGACGCGCCAACCGTATTGCGGACCAAATCCAGCGTGACGTTGCCGAACTGATTCAGAAAGAAGTAAGCAACCCGAAGACTGGTCTCGTAACGCTGACAGGGTGCGAAATTACTCCTGATTACGCACATGCGACGATCTACTTTACGTCCATCGGTTCTACGCCTGAGGAAGCCACCGAGGCTTTGAACAGCGCAGCTCCGATGCTTCACTCCAGAATCTTCAAGCTTTTGAAGATTCACACCGTTCCTCAGCTGCATTTTGTCTATGACAAGAGCGTCGAACGCGGCTTTGAAATGGATCAGCTGATCCGTCAGGCTCGCGAAGAGGACGGAGAAAAAGTCAAAGGTGAATAATTGGGTCGTCGTCGCAAAGGTTTAAAAATTGACGGCGTTTTATTGCTCGATAAGCCGGTAGGTTTGTCGAGCAATAGCGCTTTACAGAAGGCACGCCGCCTTCTGAATGCACAAAAAGCCGGCCATACCGGCACGCTTGATCCTTTAGCAAGCGGACTGCTTCCCTTGTGTTTCGGGGAAGCGACAAAGTTTTCTGCCGATTTACTCAACGCCGATAAGGAATATTTAACGACGGTGAAGTTCGGAGAAAAGACCTCTACAGGAGACGCTGAAGGCGAAGTCATCTTTTCGGCCGAGCCGAAATTTACCTTCAAAGAATTCTGTGCCGTTTTAGAGAGATTCAGAGGAGAGATCGTTCAAATACCTCCGATGTATTCAGCCTTGAAAAAGGACGGAGTTCCTTTGTATAAATTCGCAAGAAAAGGTGAAGAAATCGAGAGAGAGCCCCGTAAAGTAGTAATATCCTCACTTGACATTGTGGACTTCCAACCGCCTGAAGTCACCCTTCTGGTGCGTTGCTCCAAGGGTACCTATATTCGTACGCTTGGGGAAGACATAGGCGAAGCCTTAGGCTACGGCGCCCATTTAAAGACGCTGCGGAGGACGGCTATTGCCGATCTCCACATTGAAGAAGCTGTGGATTTGGATCTGTTTGAACGCATGACTGAGGAGCAGCGCATTGCTGTTTTGCTTCCTCCGGATCGATTGCTGCAGAGTCTTGCGCCCGTCAAGCTAGATGAAGAAGCGACTAAGAAGTTTCTGAACGGTATGAAGGTACGCACGGACGAGCGTTCGATCGAGGAGGCTAAAGTGCGTGTGTACGGTATCTCAGCTGAAAAAACTGAATTTTTACTCGGCGTCGGACGTTTGACTTCCGACGGAGTCCTGGCGCCGGATCGATTAATTTCGTTTGTAGACAACGATAGATAATTTTTAATATGACTCGAGCGATTAGAAATATTGCGATTATTGCTCACGTGGACCATGGTAAAACCACGTTGGTGGATCAGCTGCTGAAACAGTCCGGCACCTTCCGTGCCAATCAGGCTGTTGCCGAGCGCGTGATGGACAGTAACGACATCGAACGCGAGCGCGGCATTACGATTTTGGCGAAAAACTGCGCCGTCGAATACGAAGGCACCCACATCAACATCATCGATACCCCGGGACATGCGGACTTCGGCGGTGAAGTCGAACGCGTTTTGTCTATGGTTGACGGCGTTCTGTTGCTCGTGGATGCGGTAGAAGGCCCGATGCCGCAGACTCGTTTCGTGACCAAGAAAGCGTTGGCTTTAGGTCTGAAACCGATTGTTGTGATTAACAAGATTGATCGTCCGGGCGCTCGTCCTGACTGGGTTATCAACCAAACCTTTGATCTGTTCGACAAACTGGGCGCTACAGAAGAACAGCTGGACTTCCCTGTGATCTACGCTTCTGCTCTGAACGGGTTTGCCGGTTTCACGGATGATGTTGAAGAACTGAAGAAGATCGGAAACATGAAGGCGATTTTCGACACGATTCTGGAAAAAGTTCCGGTTCGTGACGACGATCCTGACGGTCCTCTGCAGATGCAGATTTCCTCTCTGGACTACTCCAGCTACGTCGGTAAGATCGGTATCGGCCGTATTAAGCGCGGCCGCATTAAACCGCTTCAGGAAGTTCTGATCATGAACGGCCCGGATTCCGAACCGAAGCGCGCCAAGGTCAATCAGGTTCTGAAGTTCCAGGGCTTGGAAAGAAAACTGGTTGACGAGGCTGAAGCCGGCGACATCGTTCTGATCAACGGTATCGAAGAAATCGGCATCGGTACTACCTTAACCGATGTGAACCATCCGGATGCGCTGCCGCTCCTGCACGTTGACGAACCGACTCTGACGATGAACTTCCATGTCAACACCAGCCCTCTGGCTGGTAAGGAAGGCAAATTCGTCACCAGTCGTCAGATTCGCGAACGTCTTGAACGCGAATTAAAGAGCAATGTTGCTATGCGCATGAAACCGACCGACAACGAAGGCGTTTTCGAAGTGGCCGGCCGCGGTGAACTGCACCTGACGATTTTGATTGAAAACATGCGTCGTGAAGGCTATGAACTAGCTGTTTCCCGTCCGCGCGTCGTTTACAAAGAAGTCGACGGCGTCAAGATGGAGCCGTTCGAAATGCTGACCGTTGACGTGGAAGAAAACCATCAAGGTCCCGTCATGGAAGAGCTCGGCCGCAGAAAGGGCGACCTTCAGGACATGCAGCCGGACGGAAAAGGTCGTGTTCGTCTCGAATACCGCATTCCCGCCCGTGGCTTGATCGGTTTCCAGAACGACTTTCTCACGATGACTCGCGGCACCGGTGTCATGAGCCATGTGTTTGATGAGTACGGTCCTGTTAAGTCCGGAGACTTGGGTGAACGCCGCAACGGCGCCATCATCAGCCAGGACGACGGCAACGCCGTTGCTTATGCTCTGTGGAAGATTCAGGAAAGAGGACGTTTGTTCATCGGTCCGGGAGAACCTATTTATGAAGGCATGGTGATCGGTGTTCACTCTCGTGACAACGACATTGTCGTGACCCCGATTAAGGGAAAACAACTCACCAACATTCGTGCTTCAGGTACCGACGAAGCCATTCGTCTTGTTCCTCCGATTCAGCTGACACTGGAAAGTGCCGTTGAATTCATCAACGATGACGAACTGGCTGAAATCACACCGAAGAGCATTCGTATCCGTAAGCGCTGGCTGAAGGAATTCGAACGCCGCCGTGCTGCACGCGGAGACAGTCGCGTTGGCCCGGGAATCTAAACCCAAATGTCCGTGCGGCAGCGGCAAGCCTTATGAAGACTGCTGCGGGCCGCTTCTTGCCGGCGCCCCCGCACCCGATGCGAGGGCGCTTATGCGTTCTCGCTATACGGCTTTCGTGAAGGAAGACAAGGACTATCTTCTCAGAACCTGGCACGAGAGCACCCGTCCCAAAGAATTAGATTTTGAGCCGCTCCATTGGCGCAGTCTCAAGATTGAGGCCTTCATGCCTTTATCGGAGACAACGGCACGTGTGAAATTCGTTGCGAAAGCACGAGACGATGCCGGAAATATGATCACTTTGAAAGAAAACAGCCGATTTGTAAAAGAAAACGGCCGTTGGTACTACATTGACGGAATCCTTTCATGACAGATAATGTTTACGACCCGATCGGGTGGCGCTTTTGTGTCGCACCGATGCTGGATCTGACAGATCGCCATTGCAGATACTTTCATCGTCTGCTTTCTCATCGTGCTCGACTTTACACCGAGATGGTGACGA
>URYO01000005.1 GCA_900552195.1 uncultured Sutterella sp.
AAGTCGTCGATAGCAATCATCAAATCCGACGCAACACTCTACCCCAAGAGGAGAATTCAACAATGGACAAGACACAAGGATTGAAAGTTACCCGTCGATCCATCCTCAAAACGATCCCGGCCCTCTCCGCCATCAGTGCGGGAAGCAGCTTCTTCACAAAAGCAGCATGCGCACAAGAGCCGCTTGAAGACGGATACACGATCTGCGACAACTGCAACCAAATGCCGATGTGCGGTATTCATTTCCAGAGACAGGGCAATATCGTCGTTTCTGTCGGAAACTGGAAAGAACACAGCGGCAAGCTGTTGTGCAATAAAGCCTTGGCAACTCTGCAGCGACTCTACAACCCCAATCGCCTGCTTTATCCGATGAAGCGCACCAATCCGAAAGGAAGTGCCGATCCCGGATTCGTTCGTATTTCCTGGCAGGAAGCTCTGGCAACGATTGCCGCCAATATGAAGAAGATTCGCGATCAATACGGCGCAGAAAAACTCTTTATCTTCTGCGGTGACCCGAAAGAACCCCGTCCTGCCGCAATGCGTCTGGCACGCTATTTCGGTACTTATCACTACGGTACCGAATCTTCTGTCGCCTGCCGTAAAGGCTCCCTGCTAGCCGAACAGCTCGTTTTCGGCAGTGAATACTCCGGCGGCGGCTGCGGTCCGAAGACAAAATCCTACATGGTGATGGCTACCAACGGTGCATGGTCCAAACCGCACGGCTGGTGGAACATGATCAATGCCGCCAAACAGCGCGGCGTCAAGATCATCGTGATTGACGCACGCCGCACCAAAGTTGCCGAACTAGCCGATATCCATCTGCAGCCTAAACAAGGAACTGACGCAGCCTTGGGCGCCGGCATCTGCCGCGTCCTCTTCGAAGAAGATTTGTACAACAAGCCCTTCTGCGACAAATGGGTTTACGGCGTTGAAGAATACAGAAACTACTGCAAAGACTTCACACCGGAGAAAACCGAAGCTATTACCGGCGTTCCTGCCGACCTTATCGTTAAGGCCGCTCGCATGTACGCTAAAGGCCCCGGCAGCTTCGCTCTGACTTCTCAGTCACTGTCTCACTCCAGAAACGGTGTCAACAGTGCTCGTGCTCTTCTGAACATTCCTGCAATTCTGGGTTATGTCGACATCCCCGGAGGTGCTCTCTTTGGTGTCGGTCCTAAGGGCTACATCGTTCACGACAACGGCCTCACGGAAGACTTCGTTGACTACAACTGGTTCAAGGCCCACAAGAAAGACCGTCTCGACAAAGACTTCGTTCCTGTTTGGAACCATACACAGGTTCAGTTCAACCCGAACCAGCTGCCTGAACACGTTAAGAACGGCAAACTTCGCGGTATGGTTGCCTTCGGCTTTAACGTCATGATTTGGCCGCAGCCTCAGGTTTATGAAGAAGCCATCAAGAATATGGACTTCGCTTGCGCAACGGACTACTTCTATCGTGATGAAACTCATCACGACATGGACATCATCCTGCCCGCAGCTATGAACTATGAACGCTATGCTCCGTTCGGTACACACGCCGGCAATAAGGTATCTGTCAGAACTCCGGTTAAACCCATGGGTGAAGCCAAGGAAGACTGGTGGATTGCCCTGCAGCTCGGCTGCTTGGTCGACGACCCGAAGAACTTCTTCGACGGCGATCCGGTCAAAGCCTGCGACTCCATCCTGAAGAAATGGGGTACGACATACGCCGACGCCCAGAAGAATCTGCCGAACATGACTCAGGTTCAGGGTGCAAAACAGCAGCCGCTCAAATACGAAAAAGGTCTTCTCCGTCACGACGGACAGCCCGGCTTCGATACTCCGTCAGGCAAGATCGAGCTGTCTTCAAACATCACCAAGATGCACAACCTCGGCACGATTCCTATTTATGTCGAACCGTATCAGCCGACAGCCGAATATCCGATCAAACTGATCAACGGTACTCGTGCTCCGTACATCACGCACTCCAAGACACGCAGCGATTCTCCGTATCTTCTCGAAATTGAATCGATGTCTACCGTCGATATCAATCCGGAAGACGCAAAAGCCCGCGGCATCAATGAAGGCGACAAGGTGTTGATTAAGAACCAGTACGGTCAAGCAAGAGCCCGTGCCCGTGTCTCCATCATTGTTCCTCCGGGAACCGCCGGCATGCAGTACGGCTGGCGAGGAGACCAGAACACCCAGGTTTTGATCCCGCGCGAATGGGACAAACTCTCGGGCTATGCACCCTACTTTGAAACAACCGTTCAAATCACGAAGGAGGCCTAAGCGATGAGCCAGTTCGGAATAATCGTCAATGTCGATAAATGCATCGGCTGTCAGGCATGCTTCGTTGCCTGCAAAGAAGAAAATAAAGTTGCTCCCGGAATCCAGTGGAATCAGATCCATCGTGCAGAAAATCTGCAGGACCGCATCATCAACTATTTCCGCGTGAGCTGCCAGCACTGCGACAATCCGGCCTGCCTGCCGGTCTGCCCTGCTAAGGCCATTTATAAAGGCCCGCACGGAGAAGTGCTTGTTGATCAATCTAAGTGCATCGGCTGCGGCGCCTGCGCCATGGCTTGCCCGTACGGTGCTCCGAAGTTCAACAGAAGCGGCAAGACATCTTACTGGGATGTCCCGGCCTTGGCTTCCGTTCCGCTTCGGCCGCATCAGCAGCGCACTCCCGGCAAAGCCGAAAGATGCACGCTTTGCGTCCAGCGCACCTCCAACGGTCAAGTACCTAAGTGCGTCGAAGCCTGCGCTGTTAAGGCTCTGACTTTCGTTGACTACGACAATCTGACCCCTGAACAGAAAGCCCTGGTTGACAAGTCCGTCGCATTGAACGAAGCCGCCGGTACCAAACCGAAGGTTCGTTACATTGCAAGCTATATGGACATTGCAGGACGTCAGGAAAAGATGTTCTAACCACAGATTTTCTCTGATAGACAAATCGGGCCGGGGCTTTGACTCTCGGTCCGATTTTTTCTTCCGTAGTTTCGGCAATATTCCGAAAGGCCTTGAGCTACTGCGTGCTCTCGGACATATAATTGAAAAATTAACTTTCTTTAACACAAATTATCAATAAAGGATTCTCAGGCATGTCTCATCTGATGAAAAACTACGGTCGCCTTCCTGTCTCTTTCGATCATGGTCAGGGTGTTTGGCTTTGGGATAAAGAAGGCCATAAGTACTTGGATGCTTTGGCAGGCATCGCCGTAAACTCCGTCGGTCATGCTCATCCGAGATTAGTCCGAGCCATTGCCGATCAGGCTTCTAAACTCATTCACTGCTCCAACTACTTCAACATTGACCTTCAGGAACAAGTCGCTGAGAAATTGGTTGAACACTCCGGCCTTGAAGCAGTTTTCTTCTGCAACAGCGGCTTGGAAGCCAATGAATGTGCAATCAAAATTGCTCGTAAATTCGGACATGCCAAAGGCATTGAAGTTCCTAACATCATCGTTTTGAAACACGCTTTCCACGGCCGTTCCATTGCCACCCTTTCCGCAACCGGCAATCCTTCCGTCAGAGCTGATTTCTCACCTTATACAGAAGGCTTTATTTTTGTTGACGAATCTGACCTGGACGGCATCCGCAAGATCGTTGAAGAAAATAAAAACGTGGTTGCCATCTTCTTTGAACCGATCCTCGGTGAAGGCGGCGTTGTTCCCATTGATCTTTCAGTCATTAAAGGCATCCGTGAAATCTGTGACGAACACGACCTCTTGATGATGTGCGACGAAGTCCAGTGCGGCATGGGTCGCTCCGGCAAGTGGTTCGCTCATCAATGGGCTGAAATCAAACCCGACGTCATCACGATGGCTAAGGGTTTGGCAGGCGGCGTTCCTGTCGGCGCTGTCATCGTGAGCGAAAAGACGAATATCTTTAAACCCGGCAATCACGGATCAACTTTCGGCGGCAACCCTCTTGCTATGCGTGCAGCCCTCGAAACGCTCTCCATCATCGAAGACGAGAAACTTGTCGAAAACGCCCTTGAAGTCGGTAAGAAACTCAAGAAAGCACTTTCTAAATCTCTTAACGGTTTCCCAGGCGTGCGCGGTATTCGCGGCAAAGGCCTGATGCTCGGTATCGTTCTTGACCGTGATGCCCACGACATTCTCGAACTCGGTCTGAAAGCCGGTTTAACCTTCAGTGTCACTGCCGGAAACGTTATTCGTCTCGTTCCCGCTTTGACAATCACTGAAGCCGAGGCTGACGAACTCGTCAAGAGAATCACTCCCGTGATCAGATCGTTCCTTGCACAGCCGAAGATCTAAGGTGATTCATGCACAAGAACTTTCTGTGCCTTAAAGATTGCTCGGCGGACGAGTTAAATTACCTTCTCCGCCGGGCCATAAAACTCAAGTCTCGTTTCAAGGCCGGGGAGGTTTACCGTCCCTTTGAAGGAAAAGTGCTGGCGATGCTTTTTGAAAAAGCCAGCACCCGCACCCGCGTTTCCTTTGAGGCAGGCATGGCTCAGCTCGGAGGAACCTCGATTTACCTGAACACGAGCGAAACTCAGCTGAAAAATGAAGAAACCATTGAGGACACTGCTCGAGCCGTATCCCGTATGGTTGACCTTGTCATGATCCGAACAGGCCCTCATAGCCGATTAGAGGCATTTGCGAAAGAGTCGGAGGTGCCGGTCATCAACGGCCTGACCAACGACAGTCATCCCTGCCAGGTCATGGGCGACATCATGAGCTTCATAGAAAAACGGGGTTCAATTAAGGGCACCGTCGTGACTTGGATCGGAGACGCGAACAACGTACTCTACTCCTGGCTTTACGCAGCCTCCATTCTCGGATTTAAGGTGCATATTTCGGCGCCCCCGGGATACTCGATCAATCCGACACAAGTTCCGGATAACGATGACTGCTATGACTTTTTCCTATCTCCGGAAGAGGCCGCAGAAGGCGCCGACCTTGTGACCACGGACAATTGGAGATCTTGCGGTTACGACGAAAATCAAGCCAAACGGCAATCCAAATCGGCTCGCTGGCAAGTGAATGAAACGGTCATGAAAGCGGCAAAACCAGACGCTTTATTCATGCATTGCCTTCCCGCCTTCCGCGGGCAAGAGGTCTCTTCCGAAGTCATCGACGGACCGCAGTCTGTCGTTTGGGACGAGGCTGAAAACCGCTTGCACTTTCAAAAAGCACTGATGGAATATTTGCTTTTAGGCAGAATTGAAGACGTTTAGCTTCTGTTAAAGCATTTTGAAAGCCTCGAAAGTATTCCGCTCTCGAGGCTTTTTGACGTTCTATCGCATTCAATACTTCCTGAATTTATCGGATGCAACTAAACTAAGAAAAACCAATTTGTCGGAGGTATCTATGGAAAGATCCCAAAGAGAAAAGCTGACTGAAGAGTTGACGCTTGTGCTCCTTTATTTGACATCTTTCACCGAAAAGCAATGTCCTAATGTCCGTATGGCCTGGAAGACGCATGATTGGACGGCATTAGACGATCTTGCAGAGGACGGTTTCATGGTTCCTCCGCACAACAGAAAAAACTACACTCGTTACTTGACCGACGAAGGTGTTGAGAAAGCCAAAGAGCTACTGGAGCAAATTGGTCCTTCACTTGGTTTCAAAAAAGAAGATTGGGGAGATTGACGTTCTTCTTAGCGCAAACTCAAGATCGTCTACCACTGCGGTGGCGACCGAAATGGCCTCCTCATTTTATGAACAAAAGTCTTGAAGATTAGACTGAATGTCTCGTGAATTGGAGGAGATTGTCTTGGAAAAAACGGAACGCGACAAATTAATCGACGAGCTCACGCTGGCTCTTCTTTACCTGACTTCCTTTACCGAAGAAGATAAGCCGGAAGTTCGTATGTCCTGGAAAAGCCATGACTGGACCGCAATGGATCGATTAGTTGAGGACGGCTTCATCGAAAAACCAAAATGCATGCGTAAACATTCTCGAGTCCTCACAAACGATGGCATTGAAAAAGCCAAGGAACTCTTGGACCGTCTAGGCCCCTCCCTTGGCTTTGCAAAAAAGGACTGGCAGGATTAGTACCGCAGGTTCTCAGCCTTCGGAAACGAGACCGCTTAGACCATCGCAACTTCCGGCTCGAGTTTAACGCCGAAACAGTTCTTGACGCGCAGCCGCACGTCCTGCGCCATTGCGTAGATGTCTTCGCCGGTCGCCTGCCCATAATTCACGAGAACAAGCGGCTGCTTTTCCCATACGCCGACGTCGCCCATGCGATAACCGCGGAGACCCGCGTTGTCGATCAGCCATGCCGCAGACAGCTTGAAACGGCCTCCGGCCAAAGGATAAGAAACCAAAGACGGGTTCGTGCGAAGAAGACTTGTAAAGGTCTCCCTGTCGACAACAGGATTCTTAAAGAAGCTTCCGGCGTTTCCGAACTTCACCGGCGAGGGAAGTTTTCTGCGGCGCAGCGAAATCACGCAGGAATAGACGTCCTGAGGGGAAAGTTCGGGGAAGCTGTTGATCTCGATCTCTTCGGCAAGCGCTTTGTAAGAAGTATTGGGAACCCAATTTTTGGAGAGCTTAAACGTAACCGCAGTGATGACTAAATGACGATTCTCCGGCTTTTTGAATGTCGAATGACGATAGCCGAAGTCACATTCTTCATTCGTCAGCGTCAGCAGCTCGCCGGAATTCATATCAAAGCACTCGACGGATTCAATAAATTCAGCTGCTTCTAAGCCGTATGCACCGATATTTTGAATCGGAGCCGCCCCGACGGTGCCGGGAATGTAAGCGAGGTTCTCAAGACCGGGCATTCCGGCATCAAGCATCTTGCGGACGAAACTGTGCCAGATTTCTCCGGCGCCGGCGCGAACAAAGTAATGCTCTTCGTCCTCCTTAATCTTCTCAAAACCGGGAATCATCATCCGCAGCAGAAAGCCGGGATAGTCATCCCTAAACAAAACATTGGAGCCGCCTCCGATGACCATAAAGTCCTGAGGCTGCTGGTGGATATGTTCTCTTGCCTGTTTTAAATCCTCAATGGAACGGATCTCGGCAAAGTTCCTCGCTTTTGCGTCAACACCGAAGGTATTGAGCTTTTTAATTTGTTCGTCAGTCTTGAGCTCCATAAGAAGGCTCCAAAATTACTCTACTCTTTTGAGACGTTCTTCAATCTTATTCAAAATCGATTCTTCATCCATACCGCATTCTTGGTAAAGATGTAAGTTATCTCCCTGCTGGATGAAACGATCGGGGATCCCGATCTGAAGGACATCCGCAAGAAGACCTTTTGCGGCTAAAACTTCAAGGCACGCATCACCGGCGCCGCCGATGATGACATTTTCCTCCAGAGTCACTAAAAGATCATTATTTTTTGCAGCTTCTTCGATCGCATCAGCGTCGACCGGCTTCACAAAACGCATGTCGTACACGGTGGCATCAATTTTTTCAGCAACCGCTTTTGCCTCCGCAAGCATGCTTCCGAAAGCCAGCATCGCAACTCTGGAACCCTTCGGCGCAGTTCCGGTGCGCACTCGGCGAGCCTTGCCGAGCGGAAGTTCATGCATTTCCTTCTCAACCGGTACGCCGGGTCCTTTGCCTCTCGGATAACGAACAATAGCCGGATGATCTAGCTTATAACCCGTGTAAAGCATCTGGCGGCATTCGTTCTCATCTGAGGGCGCCATGATGACAAGGTTCGGAATGCAGCGCAGGAACGAAAGATCAAAGGAACCGTGGTGCGTTGCACCGTCTGCCCCGACCAGACCGCCGCGGTCCAGGGGAAACAGAACCGGAAGATCCTGAATGGCCACGTCGTGAACGATTTGGTCAAAAGCTCTTTGAGAAAAAGTCGAATAGAAAGTGCAAACGGGTTTCAGTCCCTCGGCAGCGAGGCCACCTGCAAATGTAGCAGCATGCTGCTCGGCAATCGCGACGTCAAAGAAGCGGCTCGGAAACTCTTTAGCAAAAGCGACTAAGCCTGAACCTTCCTTCATCGCAGGTGTAATTGCGATGACGCGGGGATCCTTACGCGCAATGTCCAGCAGCCAATCGCTGAAAACTTCCGTATACGTCTTTGCATGCGGAGACGGAACAATACCTTTGCTTGAATCAAACGGCGAGATACCGTGATACTTGGTCGGATTGTCGACAGCCGGCGCATAACCGTGGCCCTTTTGCGTCACAACGTGAAGCACCAGCGGTCCGTTGAGCTGTTTCATGTTCTGAAGCACCGGAATCAGCACTTCGAGGTCATGTCCGTCAATCGGACCGTGGTAGTTCATCCCGAATTCTTCAAACAGCGTGGAGTGCGGAGCAACCATGCCCTTGCTGTACTCTTCGGCCCGTTTGGTCAAATCGAAAAGTTTCGGAAACGGACGCACAATCGCTTTACCGATGTCTCGCGCCTGAGCGTAGAACTGTCCGCTCATCAGCTGTGTAAAGTGATTCTTTAAGGCTCCGACCGGAGGAGAAATGGAACAGTCATTATCATTGAGGATCACCAGCAGGCGAAGGTCCTTCATGTCGCCCGCGCAATTTAAGGCCTCAAACACCATACCTGCGGTCATTGCACCGTCGCCGATCACTGCGATGTGACTCCGATCCTTCTTTCCTAAGGTCTTTGCCGCGACGGCCATACCTAAAATCGCAGAGATGGAAGTTGACGAGTGTCCTGTCCCGAAACAGTCATAGGGACTTTCCGAACGCTTCGGAAATCCCGACAGGCCTTTGTACTGGCGCAGTGTCGGCATTCGGTCCCGACGTCCTGTCAGGATCTTATGTGCATAAGCCTGATGGCCGACGTCCCAAACTAATCGATCTTCCGGCGTATCAAAAACATAATGAATGGCGATAGCCAGCTCGACGGTTCCCAAAGAAGACGAAAGGTGTCCGCCCGTCTTGGAAACGTTATCGATAATGAAAGTACGAAGTTCGTTTGCAAGCTGCTTTAACTCCGGCATCGACAATTTTTTTAGGTCAGCCGGAGAATTAATAGTTTCGAGAATGGTACTCATCGCCGGTTACTTCTTAGTGTGTCCTTTTGATGATGAAATCAGCGATTTCGATTAAGCGCTCTTTGCCGCTCAGACCTTCGCTGAGCCCTTCAACGGCTTTGGCGGCAACTAAATATTGTTCTTCAGCAAGTTCTTTGGCTTTTTCCAGGCCAAGCAGGCTGACGTAAGTCGGTTTATCTCCTAAAGCATCCTTACCGGCTGTTTTACCAAGCTCAGCCGTATCGCCGACGACATCCAAAATGTCATCGACGATTTGGAAAGCCAAACCGATAGCATTTCCATAAACCTCAAGCTGCGAAAGATCGTGCTGTGAAGGAGTCTTTTTTCCGGCAAACGCACCCAGAAGTATGGAGGCCTTAAGGAGCGCCCCCGTTTTCATCGAGTGCATTAGGCGCAGCTCTTCAATCGTCATCTTCTGATTGCCGACGACGCTCAGGTCAATCGCTTGCCCTCCGCACATGCCTCGCGTGGAAGATGCGTAGGCCAAAAGCTCGAGGAGCTTAATTCTCTGCTCAGCAGGCAGCTTCGTTCTGACTAAGAACAGAAAGGCTTCCGGCTGGAGTGCATCGCCTGCAAGCATGGCCACTGCTTCACCAAAAGCCGCATGAGTAGTGGGCTTACCGTGGCGCAGTATGTCGTTATCCATGCACGGCAGATCATCGTGAATCAAGGAATAAGAATGGACGCATTCAACAGCTAAGGCCGTAAGGTCCAGGTTTTCGGGATCGGCATCAAATATTTGTCCGACGGCATAAACAAGCAGCGGACGCACGCGCTTACCGCCTCCGATGACGGAGTAGCGCATAGCCGAATGGAGTTTTTGGGGAATAAGAGCTTCCTGAGGAAGATTATTTTCAGCTGCTTTTTCAACCCTCTGCTGGCAAGCCTTTACCCAATCTTTAAAAGCAACAGTCATAACTTCTTAGAAAGGGATATCGTCGTCATTTCGACGGGAACGGCGGCTTACCGGGGTTTCTTCAGGTTCGTCATCATCCTGCTGATTGCCGAACTTTTGATCCAGTTCACGTACTCTGTCTTCTGCGCGCTTTAACAAGTCATTGCAGTGTTTGCGCAGTTCAGAGCCGCGGGCATAAGCTTCAACAGATTCTTCCAGAGGCAGACCGCCTTGAGACAGGCGCTGCGACAAGGCTTCCAGTTCCTTAAGAGCTTCTTCAAAAGACAGAGAAGAAATTTCAGGGGCCTTTTCTCCCATTTCCGATAATCCTTATATTTGTTTGTATCATGAGCATTTTCGCTCATTTAGACGTTAGCGAACAACTTTTTGACAATCCTACAGGCATATCTCGGTATTTAAGCCCTTTTCACTCAAGCTGAGGCGTCAAACATGAGATTTTGAGCCTATTTGCACAAAAATCGTTCAAGCGCTCAAGTGTACTCATTCATTGCCGCCTTACCTTCAAATATTTGTAATGAAGCCTAAAATCGAGGAATCGTTTAACAGAGGTGTTTCATGATTTTCACAACTTTAATTGAGCCTCGTGAGCTGCATGCTTTCATGCTGAATCAAAAAGTCAGCGGAAACCGTAACATCATCATTCTTGACTGCTCCTGCAGCATTCCCGATCCGGAGCTCGGTATCAAGCTTTACGCCAAGGAGCACATTCCGGGCGCTGTACTCGTAGACTTTGACCGCTATGTCACCGGAAAAGTAGCGCAGGGAACCGGACGCCATCCGATGCCGGGCAGAGAAACATTCCGCCAATCCATGGAATATTTCGGCATCCGTCCCGATCGTCAGGTTGTTCTTTATGATCAGGGCGGCCTCGGCTTTGCAACACGCTTTTGGTATGAGCTCCGCTGGCTGGGCCTGGAAAATGTCTGCGTCCTAGACGGTGGCTTTACCGCTTGGAAGGAAGAAAAACTTCCCGTGACAGACAAGCCGACCGAACCGTTAGAAGACGGAAAGATCCCTGAGCTTGCGCCGCTTGAAGTACCGGTTCCGATGAAAACCGTTCAGGACAATCTGAAGACGAAAGAATTCTTAGAAGTGGACGCACGCCCTGCCCTTCGCTTCCAAGGCATCGGCGAAACGATTGACCACAAAGCCGGCCACATCCCCGGCGCTGTCAATCGTCCGGGTTCCGAGAACTTCCTTCTCGACGGAAGATTCAAACCTGCGCCTGTTCTGCGTGAAGAATTCCTGAAACTTCTGGACGGCCGTACACCGGACAAGGTCATCAATTCCTGCGGATCCGGCGTCAACGCTTCCGCGAACCTCTTTGCAATGGATTTAAGCGGTCTTTACGGATCGAAACTTTATGTCGGCTCGTGGAGTCAGTGGATTGACGATGACGCTAATCCTGTAGCAACCGGAAAGTAATCGCCTAGCAAGCAAAGCCACTCCGGATCAAAGGTAATGTTCAAGAGCGGCTTTTTTGCGTTTGATGACTGCTTCAGATCAGTGCTCGTGCAGACCTCCGGTCGCCAAAACAGCCATGGCCACACCGATCAAAATAAAGAATAACTGTACGTAAAAACGTTCCGGTTTTTCCTGGTGCGCAATTTCCGGCATCAGGTCAGACAGTGCAATATAAATAAAGCTAGCAGCAGCAATGGCAAAAGCGTACGGAACCATCCATTCAACTCGGTCTAAGAGAAAGTAGCCTGCAATACCGCCGAGCATGGAAGTCAGGCCGGAAATAACATTCCAAAGAAGCGCCTTCGAGCGCTCAAATCCGGAATGGAGCAAAACCATAAAGTCGCCCACTTCCTGGGGGATCTCATGAGCCAAAATTGCGAGCGCCGTTACCCAGCCGAGGCCTGAACTCACCATGAATGCGCTGGCAATCAAAATGCCGTCCGTAAAGTTATGGAACGCATCACCGATCAAGATGGCGTTGCCGGCGCCGGAACTTCTCTTTTGGCTTCCCTTGATGTATTCAGAAATGGTGTGTTCCGGAGGATTTACATGACTGTGATGCTGATGACTTAAGGCAAATTCAAGGCAGAACAGAAATAACACGCTCACAAGCAGCGTCCAGCCCACCGAGGCTGCATTCTCATGAATTTCAAATGCCTCGGGAAGTAAATGGGTAAAAGCCACTGTCAATAACAAACCGGCCGAGATACAGAGCATCTTGCTCATATATCGATCAAGAAACTTAAAGCTGATCAGTCCAGCTAAAACAATGGACAGAACCGACGATAAAAGAGTCGCCGCAAGAATTTGCAAAAGAGTCGTCATCTCATTCCTTCTTCGAGACGATTAATCTAAAACAATCGGAGAAACAAATTCAAAAATGACGGTTATTTCGAGCTCGTGTGAGAACCGAGGTAGAAATTCTCGTCCCAAGAGCGTCGGAAGGACTGTTCAACCGAAAGCGGAGGAGTCCAGCCGAGAACCAGCTGAGCTTTATGAATGTCGGCTACTTGGCTCTGGAAGAAGAACTCTTCCCAAGCCTGACGTCCGATGTAACTGTTAAACAGTCGGACAAGGATCGGCGGAAATGGCCACAGCAGACACGGCCGATGGTGCGTTCTAGCCAGCAGTTTAAAAATATTGAGTGTCGAAAGATCCTCCCCGTCACTAACTAAGAAAGTTTCGTTGGCAGCATCCGGGTGCGTCGCGCAGCAAATCAGGAAGTCGACGAGGTTATCGATGCCGACTAAAGAACGGTGATTTCTCTTGCAGGATCTCAGCGGAAGCGGCAGACAGTAATCCACCATGATCTTGACCTCGCCGAAAAGATTCTGACAATCCGGCCCGTAAATGAGCGGAGGACGGACGATCACAATTTCCATGCCTGTCTCTTCGCCGACGCGAATCAGTTCTTTTTCTGCTTCCAGGAGCGCTTTGCCGATCGGAGACTTCGGCCGAGGCAAAGAGTCAGCATAGAAACGTTTCCCGGCCGGGGTCTCGGGACCGTTCACCTGCAGAGAACTTAGGAAAATGAAACGGCTGATGCCGGCGCGGTGCGCTTCGCGCGCCATGTGAACCGTCCCTAAGACATTAATTCTGTGCAGCGCAGCTTCGTCGAGCCAGCCCTCGTGACCGCGCATCGAACCGCGGGAAGCGCAATGGATCAGGACGTCGCAGCCTTTAAAGGCTTCAACGTAGTCCAGACTTTCTTCCAGGCTTCCGAGCCGAACCGTCTCAAAGGACTTGGAATTAAGAATCGAACCTCTGCGGGCAGCTGCCCGCACGGTAAATTCTTTTTTCCGATTCAACAAAGCCAGCACCAAGGCGTTTCCGATATAGCCGTTGGAGCCGGTCACCAAAATCTTTTTCATATAAATTTAACGCTGCACAACTTCTTTAGTGTAATTCCTTCTTGGCCATTGGTATTAATGATTTTGTCGATTAGCGGCCGAATTCATAACATCAATGTTTTTTTTGAGATGTCAGAGACTTCCAGTCTTACTTTTGGATGATTAGACTGTTATATTTCCTTGGATTATTCTCAAACTAAAGATTTTTAAAGGACGCGATAATGGATTTCGTAAAGCTTTCCGAACAGCGTTTTACCGCTAAAAAATTCGATGTCAACAAAAAGATTCCTCGTGATGACGTCGAAAAATTAAAGACAATTCTTCAGCTCTCTCCTTCTTCCGTCAACAGCCAGCCTTGGGTCTTCCTTTGGGGCACAAGCGACAATTCCAAGAAACGCGTTCGTCCGGCAATTGCCGACTTCAACTGGAACCGCATCGACACTTGCTCCGACTTTATCGTGATCGCCGTCAGAAAGGGTTTGGACGACAAATTCCAGCACACCCTTCTCGACCAGGAAATCAAAGACGGCCGCATTGCCAACGAAGAAATTGCCAAAGAATGCTTCGAATCCAGAAAATTCTTTATTGATCTGCGTGAACGTACCGGCCAAACTCTCAACTGGGAAACTAAGCAGGCCTATATCGCAATGACAGCATTGCTTTACGGCGCCGCCTCCCTCGGCATTGATTCCACACCGATCGAAGGTTTCGATGAAGACAAGATGGATAAACTCCTGAATCTTGATAACTACGGTGTGCATTCCGTCCTCGTCGTGACCTTGGGCTACGACGCCGAAGACGACCACAACCGTACTCGTCCGAAGTCTCGTCTGGAACAGAGCAAGATCTTCTTCGATCTGGATAAGTTCCCAGGCTAATATATAGATCAACCGCATGCAGCCGCCTTTCGAGGCGGCTTTGTTTTGTCCGGAACTGCGGTTCTCGGACAATTGAGATACGCCGTCATGCTCGTTTTCTCGACTTTCTTTGAACGCGAGCCTTTTAGATAATAAGTTCACCACTTTCACCCAAGGATTTGATGTTGTTTAGGAAACTCTGGCTTTCTTTATGCGCCGGCGCGCTGCTGGCGGCTCATCCGCTTCAGGCGGAGGAACCGACTCAGCTTCGGGAAGTCAGAGTCGCCTACATCGGAATCCTGCCGTCTGAAACCACTGAGCACGCCGTCTACCCTACTTTCGATTTTCTAAAGTCACAGCTCGGGCACAAATACCGATTCAAGCTTTTTGATATTTCAAACCACGATTTCTTAGAAGAAATCAATGTCCTGAAGCCTCATTTACTCTTTGCTCCGAGCGAGATTTATCTTCAGCTTGCGGCGATTCCCCAATTGAACGCTCACGACATTGCTGCTTTGAAGTCGGTTTTCTCTTCTAAGACCAGTGCGTCTGTGGGTTCAGTGTTTATTACACGCGCTGACCGAAACGACATCAACACCATCGCCGATATGAAGGGCAAACGCGTTGCTGCGGCCAACAACGAAAATTTAAGCGAATGGTGGGCAGCGTTAGGAGAACTCAAGGAGCACGGCTACGCTCCGAACCGTTTCTTCGGAAGCGAACGATTCACCCGTGAACGTCACCTCGGAGCCGTAGAAGAAGTTCTTGCCGGATCGAGCGACGTGGGTATTCTTCCGACTTGCCTTCTTGAGGCTTACGAAGGAGTAGGCTTCGTGGCTCCGGGTTCACTGAAAGTGATCGAGCCTTACGATAATGCCAAGGATGAGTCGCCCTTCTACTGCCGCCGCTCTACTCGTGCGCTTTATCCCGGCATTGTGATTTCTTCGCTGGCGAACGCACCTGACGACATCGTCAAAGACGTCGTTCGCACCCTCTTTACGATGTCGCCTTTCCAAGGCAACGAATGGGCTGCCGGTTACGATTACACGGAAGTGCTCCGACTGATGAAAGATCTGAAGTTCGGTATGTACGAGAACCTCAGGGACTACTCTTTGGGCGCCCTTCTTCAACGGTATAAAACTGAGCTACTGATCCTGCTAACGATCCTGCTGTTTTTAATCGGCAACGAGCTGCGCGTCCATCATTTGGTCAACAAACGGACGGCAGAGCTCAAAGGTGCACTGGAAGCCAAGAACGCCGCAGAACAAGAGGCCGTCCTCGGCCGCAAACGGCTCTCTCATATCGAGCGTTCAGGCGTTATTTCGCAGATGTCCAACATCATTGCGCATGAGTTAAAACAGCCCCTAGGCGCACTGCTGAACTATGCAGCCGTCTTGAAACTGCGACTGAACGACAAAATGGCAGAAGACCCATTAACCAAGACCGTCGTCGAGAATATGGATGCGGAAACCAGACGCATTTCCCGTATCGTGGATTCGGTGCGCAAATTTGCAAAAAAAGAGCAGCCTGCACATATCGAATACGATTTAGTTCGAATCGTAGAAAAGGCGATCCGCACTTTCCATCAGCAGGAAGAGGCAAAAACAGCAGTTCCCTTCCGAACGGATGTGGCCACAGCGCCGGTTTTAGCCGATCCTCTTTCCTTGGAACTTTTAATTTTGAATTTAATCCGAAATGCCGCAGCTGCCAGTAAAGAGTCCGGCAGACCCAAGCTCGGCGTTTCGTTAGAGCCGGCAGGCAAACGCTGGAAGGTCACCGTTTGGAATAACGGTCTGGTCCTAAGCGACGAGCAGTTCACACGATTGGAGCACGCCGCTGAGTCCACCAAGCCTGAAGGCCTGGGATTGGGTCTTTCCATTGTGCGTGAGATCGCCGATATGCACTCGGCGTCGCTGCACTTTGAACGCCTGACAAAAGGCGGCGTACGCGCTGAACTTATGATTGATCGTTTAGCGACCAAAGATCCGGAGAAAAAAATCAATGAATAAAGAACATACCTTGATCCGCCTCGTCGACGACGACGAAAGTTTATTGTTTTCTACCAAGATCCTGCTGGAGGCCCTCGGCTGGAAAGTGGCTGCTTATAACTCTCCGACGGAGTTTTTGGTCCGCGACAACCTCAGTATTCCCGGCTGCGCCGTATTAGATGTGCGCATGCCGCAGATGACCGGGCTTGAAGTGCAGGAAACGCTCATTGAGCGCGGCTTTGCTCATTTCCCGCTGATTTTCCTTTCCGGACACGGCGACATTCAAATGGCAGTGAACGCCATGAGCAAAGGCGCCCTGACCTTCTTGGAAAAGCCTGTCGATCCTGAGCGGCTGAACCAAGAAGTCACCCGTGCAGTAAAGCTGGGCATCAGACGAGCGGAAGAAGCCAACGAATTAAATGCATTAAAGCGCCGCTATCGGCAACTCACCAACCGAGAGAAAGAAGTCCTGTCTCTGGTCGCCGAGGGGCTGACCAATAAAGAAATTGCCGACCGTCTCGAACTCTCTGTGCCTACGATCAAAATGCATCGAAGCCGAGCCTCCGAAAAACTTGCAATGGATTCTGTCGCCGAAATCACGCGTGCGCTCATCCTGCTTAACGAAGCTTCCGCGAAATGATCAGAAGAGAGTTTCTCGCCGGCTTGACGAGTTTGAGCGCTTTAGCTGCGGCTCCCGCCATCTCTTTTGCTCAGGCTCCCATGAACCTCGGACAGCAATGGGATGTCATTGTAATCGGCTCCGGCTTAGCGGGTTTGTCTGCCGCTTTATCCGCTTCTGAAAACGGTGCCGATCGCATCCTCGTTATTGAAAAGCTTCCCGTACTCGGCGGCCACTCGCGCTTATCAACCGGCTCCTTCTTAGCCGTTTCCCCGAAGCGGCTTGAACCACTTGGAATCCATACATCGGTAGACGCTGTTCTGGAAGAAATGATGGAAGTCGGAGGCGGACTCGGCAATAAAGATTTAGCTCGGCTTTTGCTCTCTGAGAGTGAGGCGGCCATGGATTGGCTGGAAACGCACGGCCTGGTTTGGAACCCGGAACCTTATGTCGCCGTCGGCTCTCCCTCGGCCTACGCTTTCAGAACGATCCAAGGTTTCACCGGTTCTCACTACATATTCAAACTCAATCAGAGAGCACGCGAACGCGGCGTCCGCTTTTTGTATGACCAGCCGGTCACCGACCTTCTTCAGGATCCGGTTTCCGGCAACGTCAACGGTGTCGTTGTTAAAAGCAAAAACCATGAAGTGATCTACATCCGCGGCAATGCCGTGGTTATTGCAACCGGAGGATATTCGGCAAACAACGCTTTATGCCGCAAATTCAATCCTGAAATCTCGGCGCTTATGCCCTCGACAGCGAATCCCGGAGGAAGATATCTTGACGGAGCTTGGGGCGATGCGTTGGAATTTACCAAGCCCTTCCACGCAGCTACGGTTGATTTGGATAAGATTCAAAG
The DNA here is from genome assembly GCA_900552195.1 of uncultured Sutterella sp. GTDB lineage: Bacteria > Pseudomonadota > Gammaproteobacteria > Burkholderiales > Burkholderiaceae_F > Parasutterella. The sequence goes on from URYO01000005.1 coordinate 17,501, forward strand.
GATTTGCTTTCTTGGCGGTCGCCTAGTCGACTACACCGGCGCAGACATCTATCTGAACAAAAACGGTCTTCGGTTTGTCAATGAAGGGGCGTCTCACGGAGACGTGCTTGCCGAACTCTTGAAGCAGCCTCAAAGAGCAATGTGGGT
>URYO01000006.1 GCA_900552195.1 uncultured Sutterella sp.
GTCGTCGTTACAACAAAAGATTTTTGCGAAGAAGCGAAGCGCTATTTAGAGTCTGAAGGCTTTGAAGTTGCGCTGCGCAACAGGCTGGGTATCGGCGCCGGTGCGCCTGACGACGTTCTGTATCCCGTGGTAGAAGACGCCAATGCGATCATTGCCGGAACAGAAACCTATCGTCCCGAGCTTCTCACACGTTTAAGTAACCTCAAGCTTATTTCCCGCAACGGCATCGGTTACGACGCGATTAATCTCGATGCACTTCGCAAAGAAGGCATCGGACTGACAAGAACCAAAGGCTTTGTTGAAGGCGCGGTTGCCGAACAGGTGATGGCTTATATCCTGTACTTTGCGCGGCGTGTTGATCTGCAAAGCGCCGATATGCATGACCACAGCTGGAACAGCCGCTTAATGCCGGGTGCTAAGAACCGCACTTTAGGGCTCGTCGGTTTTGGCGGCATCGGAACAGAAGTGGCAAAACGCGCAGTGCCTTTCGGGATGAAAGTAATTTATTTCTGTCGTCATCCGAATCCGGCTGATGATGCGGCTTACGGCGTGCAAAGCGTTTCGATGGAAGAGCTCCTCAAAGAAAGTGATTACGTTGTCGCTGCGGTGCCCCTTACGGATCAGACGTTTCATCTTTTCAACGAGGAATGCATTGCTCAGATGAAGGCCGGTTCGGTTCTGATCAATATTGCCAGAGGTCCGGTGGTTGACGAGGAAGCGCTTGCTCAAGCGTTGGCCTCCGGACATCTGGGCGGCTGCGCAGTTGACGTATTTCCGAAAGAACCGTGCACGGATTCGGTACTGACTCGTTATTCGAACGCCTTGCTGACGCCGCACTCCGCGACTTCGACCGCAGAGAACAGCAAAGCAACTAATTTCGCAGCGGCCAATAACCTCGTCAACTATTTGAAAAAAGATATTGACGCCAAATATGTCGTAGTCCAGGGGACCCGCTACTAACCGGTTATCCAAAAACAGAAAACCTCGGAAGGCTGAAAATCTTCCGAGGTTTTATTTAGTGTTAATCGCTTAACTCTGAGGCCGATTAGCGATGAATGTTATAGTGGAGCCAAACGTAGCCGGAACCGACGGTTTCGCAGTCGATTAATTCCAGACGATTCTTCTTGAGCGGCTCAACGACACCCTGGCATTCAATGACGGAAGGATGACCGGATTCACCGTCAAGGCCCGGGTAAACAATCATGCTCAGTTCATCAACCAAGCCCATCTGAAGGAAGTTGCCGCAGGTAATGGCGCCGCCTTCGAGGAGCATGTGTTTTACATTGAAATCCTGTTCGAGGTGTTTGAGGGCACTCTGTGTTTCTTCAAGCTTGGAACCGGGTGTACGCATGATGTAGGAAACGCCGATTTCTTCCAGTTCTTTCTGATAAGCACGAGTGACATGGCTTCCGAGGACGGCAACGATATGTTCGCCGCTGGGAAGGGTCGGAGATTTGTAGTGGAGGCGGCCTTGGATATCGAATACGACGGCAAGCGGCCTGCCTTCGCGTTTACCGATGAACGTATTCGTCTGCATGGTCTTGTGGCCTTCCATCGGTTCTTTTTCTTCTACGACATCAGCGCCGTACTCGGCCATGGTTTTGCGTCCGACGATCCAGCCGTCTGCGGATAATTTTGCATCAGCGGCTTCATAAACCTCTGTGACACTGGAGGAGGCGTTGTAGAGAGGACTCCAGTATTTGGAAATCAGGCGACCGTCAACGGACATGATCATATGGCAGGTAATTTTCATTTTGCGTCTCCTTTTTTGACGTGGTGGAGAGGGCGAGAGCCGAAGGGATGTACGGTGGGATGCGGCGGCTCCGCGCCCGTATTCTAAGTATGCTCCAAGTTGGAGCATAAGTGAAGAGGAAAAACCGCAGATAAAAGCCCTAACTCACGCAAGGGGTTAGGTCAAATGTGCACTGAATTGGTGCTTGGTTAGGCGAGGGTTTTTCTTTCCTGAGAGTGAGAATCTTTGAGGCTCAGATATTCAGAAGTTGGCACGAATTATGCATGGTGATGGTTAGATCCCACGAGATCGTACAACAAACTAATCAGGAGCCCTTATGAAACTCATATTTGCGGTTTTTAAACCCTTCAAGCTCGATGAAGTCAGAGAAGCGCTGACTGAAATCGGTATCACCGGAATGACGGTAACGGAAGTCAAAGGTTTCGGACGCCAAAAAGGCCACACGGAACTGTACCGCGGTGCGGAATACGTCGTGGATTTTCTCCCGAAAGTTCAAATTATGGCGGCATGCCCCGACGGGTTGATCGATATTGCGACAGAAACGATCCGCAATGCGGCAAACACGGGAAAGATCGGAGACGGCAAGATTTTTGTGATGCCGTTGGAAGAAGTGGTTCGTATTCGTACAGGTGAAACAGGGGAAGGTGCATTATGAGAGTCACAGCCTTACTTTTAGCTCTGCTTTCTCCCGCGGCATGGGCGGCGGAAGAAAGTGCAATGAACGCAGCCGACGTGTCATGGATGATGGTCGCAACGACACTCGTGCTCTTTATGACAATTCCCGGCATCGCGCTCTTTTATGCCGGCATGGTACGAAAGAAAAATGTTTTATCCGTCGTGATGCAGAGCTTTGCAATTTGCTGCTCGATTACGATTGTTTGGTATGTCTGCGGTTACTCTCTCGCTTTTACCGAAGGCAACTTCTTTATCGGCGGCTTTGACAAAGTTTTCCTTCACGGCATCGGCATTAACACGATGCAGGGTTCCATTCCTGAAATGCTCTTCATGATGTTCCAGATGACGTTTGCCATTCTGACGCCTGCCCTGATGTGCGGTGCCTTTGCAGAACGCATGAAGTTCTCGGCGCTGTTCCTCTTCATGGTGCTTTGGTCTCTGTTTTGCTACGTGCCGATCTGTCACTGGGTTTGGGGTCCGGACGGCTGGCTAGCTGCCGCAGGTGCGTTGGACTATGCCGGCGGTACTGTTGTTCACATCAACGCCGGTGTTGCAGGTTTAGTGGCCTGCTTAATGCTCGGCAAGCGTATCGGTTACGGAAAAGAGGCGATGGCCCCGCACAATCTGATTCTTGCCATGGTCGGTGCCTGCTTCCTGTGGATCGGCTGGTTCGGATTTAACGGCGGATCCGGCTTGGCCGCTGACGGCCGTGCTGTGATGGCTATTGTGGTTTCTCAGATTGCTGCGGCCGCTGCTGCTCTGATTTGGATGGCCTGCGAATATGTAGAAAACAAGCGTTTCACTGTGTTGGGCGCGATTTCCGGTGCGGTGGCCGGCTTGGTTGCGATTACACCGGCCTCAGGCTTCGTTGAGCCGGCACCGGCACTTTTCATCGGCTTATGCGGCGGCTTTATCTGCTACTTCGGAGCCACTCGACTTAAGCACTGGCTTGGCTACGATGATTCCCTGGATGCCTTCGGCGTTCACGGCGTCGGCGGTATTGCGGGCGCCATCCTGACCGGTGTGTTTGCCTCTGAAGCGATCACGGGTTCAGCGATGAAGCCGGTTCTTGAACAGGTTTGGATTCAGACAGAAAGCGTCATTGCTACTCTGATCTACGCATCGATCGTTACCTATGTTCTCTTGAAACTCGTTGATGTCATGATCGGCATCCGAGTCTCTGCGGAAGAAGAACGGATGGGTCTGGACTTAAGTCTGCACGGCGAACGCGTGGAATAACTTACCGGCAAACCATTCAACGCAATCGAGGGCCGTTAAGGCCCTCGATTCGTTCAGAGATGAAAGGCTGAAGTTCCTGTTGAAGAGCTTTAGCCTTGTTCGTCAACAGAAGAGGTTAGAAGATCTGACCCCTTACTGAGCTGTCATGGATCAATGCGCCTATCGGATCATCGGTGGCGGGTTGATCAAGGCCCAGGTTCGGAATAGCATCCTTACGATTGGTGTAGTAGAGATTGCCGCCTTCTTCGGTCACACCCGGAGGCGCTTTGCGAACAACGTTAGGTTCGTTCTTGATGGCGTCTCTCATGTAATCAATCCAAACCGGAAGCGCTAAACCGGCGCCCTGCGCTCTGCGGCCTAAGCTGCGGGGCTGGTCAAAGCCCATCCAGACGGCTGCGCATTGATCTCCGGCGTACCCGACAAACCAAACGTCAAACGCATCGTTGCTGGTACCGGTCTTGCCGGCGATGTCGGTACGTTTAAGCGAAGCGGTTGCGCGAGCTGCCGTACCGGAAGTGGCGACACCGTGCAGCATCTGATGCATGATGTATGCGTTGCGCGGGTCAAGCGCCTCAACTCCGGCGACTTTTTCTGCTTCTGCGGTTGACTGCATCAGAACTTTGCCGGAAGCATCGGTGACCTTAGAAATTAAGTACGGCTCGGTTCTTCGGCCGATATTGGCAAAAACGGAGAAGCCTTCCACCATCTGCCACGGAGTAACGGATCCGGCACCGAGGGCCATAGACAAATGCGGCGGATGTTTATCCGAGTCAAAGCCGAAACGCTGGATGAAGTCCACTGCATAGCGAGGCGTGATCGCCTGAAGAATTCGAATTGAAACGAGGTTTAGCGATTTCTTCAAGGCGTCCTTCATCATGATCGGGCCGCTGAACTTGCCGGAGAAGTTCTTCGGATTCCACTTCTTAAAGCCGGTTTCAGACGGATCCAAGACGATCGGAGCGTCATTGATGACTGTCTGCGGAGAAAATCCTTTCTCGATCGCAGCTGAATAAATAAAAGGCTTAAAGGACGAGCCCGGCTGACGCCACGCTTGAGTGACGTGATTAAATTTATTCAGGGCGAAGTCATAGCCGCCGACCATTGCTTTGATGGCGCCGGTGTTGTACTCTGTCGCAATAAAAGCGGCCTCAGCCTGAGGAATTTGGGTGATTTCCCAGTAGCCTTCCTTGTTGCTCTGAAGTCTCAGCACGGATCCCGGGACGATCTTGATATCGGCCTTAGCTTTCGGCTGGAGAGCTCTCTTTACGAAATCCAGGCCTTTGCCCGTAATGGAAATGACTTTGCCGTGAGACATCTGAACTTTAACTTCCGTCGGCGAGACTTCTAAGGCGACAACCGCCGGCATATCGGTGGCAATCAAAGCTTCCTGAAGCGCGTTGGAAATGTTTTGTTCTCGTGTCTTGGGATCGCTGATATCGACTTTTGCCTCTGGACCGCGATAGCCTTGGCTGTGGTCGTAAGACTGCAGGTGGCTTCTGAGAGCTTTGTAAGCGTAGCCCTGGTCTTCCGAATTAATCGTGGTGTAGACGTTCAGACCGCGGGTGTAGGTTTCCTGCTGGAAGATATCAAACATTAACGTGCGAACTAGTTCGGCAACGTACTCGGCATGAAGAGACTCGTTCATGCGGGTCGGCGTGCCGACTTGTTCGGCAACACGGGTCAGACGCGTCTGAATCGGAGCATTCACTTCTTTTTGATACTCAGCTTCGGAGATATAGCCCAAATCTCTCATGCGGCCGAGCACATAGTCTCGACGCATCTTGGCGCGTTTGGGACTTGCGAACGGGTTGTAAACCGAGGGCGCGGCTGGAAGACCTGCCAGAGTGGCAGCTTCTCCGGCCGTCAGCTGCTGAAGGCTTTTGCCGTAGTAAGTGCGGGCAGCTGCAGCAAAACCATAAGCACGGTTGCCGAGGAAGATCTGGTTCATGTAGATCTGAAGAATCTCATCTTTACTGAGGTTCGCTTCGATCTTGAAAGCCATGGCGACTTCGTAGAGTTTACGAATGTAGCTTCGTTCGCTGGAGAGGAAGAAGTTGCGGGCGACCTGCATCGTAATAGTGGAGGCGCCCTGGCTCTTTCTGCCCGTGGCTAAGTTATTCAGCGCAGCACGAATGAAGCCTTTGGGCTCGATACCGGCGTGCTGGTAGAAGCCGTCGTCTTCTGCAGAAATCAAAGCTTCTTTGACGAGCGGCGGGATTTCATTAATCGTGACGAAGTCGCGGCGTTCTTCGCCGAACTCGGCAATGAGTTTGCCGTCCGCGGTCCACACACGCATCGGAACCTTCGGCTTGTAGTCGACGACAGTGTCAATCGGAGGGAGCTGAGAGTAAACGAGGGCGAAGACAAAAAGCGCTAAACCGACGCCGGCCAAAGCGAGGGCAATGCAGGTTGCGACGAAGCCCTCGAAGAAGCCCCACAGCCTGCTTCCTCCTTTACGAGGCGCAGGGGCTTTCTTCGGAGATTTGTCGGCGGAACGAGCCGGCGTTGTTTTCTTGGTATCAGCCACAATATTCTCACGTTAATTGTTTGTATGAGCGCCTAATTTTACCTTTTAGGGACGAAGGAGTGCGCCGCTCATCAATCTCTTATCGGATGAGGGCGCAATCCTGACTGTTACAAACTGTAGCGGCTGACCGCCCTTAGGCGAAGAGACTATTGACCAAAATCACGTAAACAGCTGTTCCGGCAAAGATCGAGAGAAGCGGTTTTTTAACAAACCATTGGACAATCAAAGTAAGGAAGACGCCTGCAGCTTCGGGGACAGGAAGGCCGCCTCTGGCGAGTGCCGAACTGGTCGAAGCGTGCAAAACCAAAAGAACCATAATGGCAAGCGGCAGGAAGTCGCCAACGACACCGACCCACCGCTGTTTGCGCAGCCAGGAGGAGCAGGCAAACGGGAGAAGGCGCTCGGCTGCGGTTACTGCGCCCATGGCGATGAACACTGTAAAGAGATACACGTAATCATTCATGGCTCGAACCTCCGGCGGAGCGGGCGACTTTAGGAAGCGGGTTCTTTTGGAAGGCAAAAAGGATGGCGCCTAATGCACAGATGGCAATGGCGATCGCCAGTGCATTGTCGGCACTAATAAAGCGAGCGACGGCATAGCCGATCAAGGCAACCCAGAGCGGTTTAGAGTTGACACGTCCGCGCCACTGTTCGCAGAGAAGCATCGCAAAAAGACTCGTGAGAACAAAGTCGAAACCGGCCAGTTCAATCGTAGCGGCCGCGCCGAGCAAGCCGCCGATCAGACTTCCGAGAATCCACCATGAATAATCGAAGAGCGCGATCAGAACCAGGCGGTCGATGGGCGCGTCTTTCTTCTCTGTTGTAATAAGCGAGTAAGTCTCATCGGTCAGCAAAAAGGCAATCAGCCATTTTTTCCAACCGGAGGAATGAAGACGATCTAATAAAGAGAGACCGTAGAAAACATGTCGAAGGTTGACGACAGCGGTCGCAAAGGCGATGGAAGCAACCGACATGTCTGCCGCCAGCATCGGAATCATCATGTATTGGACCGCTCCTCCGTAAATCAGGACCGAGCTGATCGGCGGAATCCACCACGAAGCTCCGGCTTGAACGCAAAGGAAGCCGAACACGATGCCAAGCGGAATGTAACCCATACACACCGGGATAGAGGCAGTAAAGGCGTTTTTCACTAGGGAACTTTGAAGCTGCATTTCTATTTTTAGGATTTAACGTACTAATTCTTCTTGTAGAAATCCATTTTAGTGAGCAAAAACTTTGATTGAACGAAACGCTGGGAAAAACGCACGATCCTAGGCGTAAGTTCGCAGAATGAGGCCCTCGCACCTTAGATTAATAAGAGGAACCGAAGAAAGCCTGAGAACACTATGTTTTGGAATTTATTCTGGCCGATTGCGCTGATCACGCTGGCAAACTGTTTCTACAACATCTGTACTAAGTCCACGCCTGAGCAGGCGAATCCTTTCCTCTCGCTGTGCGTGACTTACTTAACAGCCGCGGCGGTTTGCATTTCGGTCTTTATCTTTTCTCAGTCGAGAGAGGCCGTTTCTCTGGAACTCTCGAAACTCAATTGGACGGCGCCGACGCTCGGTTTGGCAGTGGTAGCCTTAGAAGTCGGCTACATCCTTACGTATCGTGCCGGATGGAAAATCAACACGGCTTCTTTGGTGACTAATATCGCTCTTGCCATCCTTTTGCTGTTCATAGGATTCTTGTTTTACGGCGAACCGATTACCGGACGGAAATTACTCGGCGTCGTCATTTGCTGTATCGGTTTGTTTTTCCTGATCAAATGATCAGCGATTGATCCTCAGGATTGAAAGCGCGTTGCTAAAATTTAGAACATTCGCAGCTGAGTAAAGCAAAGGAGCTATATGGCAGTACAACCTCCGAACCGAACGATATTTCTCGTCGGAATGATGGGCGCCGGGAAGTCGACGATCGGCAAAGCGCTGGCTGCATTAATGGGGACGAAATTCGTCGATCTCGACCGAGAGCTGGAAGAGCGCTGCGGAGTCTCAATTCCTCACATTTTCGAGACGGAAGGTGAAGCCGGCTTCAGGTGCCGGGAAACCCGCCTTCTGCAGGAATATGCGAAAGCATCCGATATGGTCGTTGCCACCGGCGGCGGAGTTGTGACCCGTGAAGAAAACCGAGAAATACTGAAAGCGTCTCCGGCTGTCGCAGTTCACCTTAAAGTCAGTCCTGAAGAATGTTTCCGGCGCACTCAGGGCACTGATAGGCCTTTGCTCCAATGCGCGGATCCGATGGAGAAGATTTGCCGTCTGCTGCAGGAAAGAGGACCTTTGTACGAGGAAGTTGCCGATATCTCCTATGAGACGGATGGAATGAAGGCAGCACGCGCGGCCCAAGAACTCCTCAACAGCATCCATCAACACCAACTCGTTAAAGAACAAGAATGAAAGAAGTACAAGTCAAAGTTCCCGGCCACTCCTACACCATTAAGTTAGGGTCGGGCGTGATCAAAGAGCTCCCGGCGGAATTGAAACGACTCAACCCTTCCAGCTGTCTCATCGCCACCAATATTACGGTTGGTTCGCTCTATCTAAAAAAGGCTACCGATCTTTGCAATGGGATGTGCCGCACGGAATCGGTCGTCCTGCCTGACGGCGAGGCTTATAAAGACTGGGGCAGTGTCTCGGCAATTCTTGAAAAACTTGCCTCGATGGGGGCAGATCGCAAGTCAGTGGTAATTGCACTCGGAGGCGGCGTGGTCGGAGACCTCGCCGGCTTTGCGGCCGCAATTTATATGCGCGGTATCCGCTTTATTCAGGTTCCGACAACACTACTGGCGATGGTGGACTCTTCCGTCGGTGGAAAAACCGGTATGAATATGACGGCAGGAAAAAACTTAGTCGGCACTTTTCACCAGCCCGAAGCCGTGATTGCCGACTCCGACTTTTTGCGTACTCTGCCGGAAAGAGAAATCGGCGCCGGCATTGCGGAAATTATTAAGCACGGTGTCTTAGCAGATAAAACTTATTTCGAAGAGCTCGAGCGTGACATGGAGAAGTTAAGGGCGCTCGACCCCGAGACGGTGGCCGAAGTGGTCGGACGATCCTGCGAGATTAAGGCCGGCGTCGTCTCCCGAGATGAAAAAGAAAAGGGCGAACGCGCCAAACTGAATCTCGGTCACACATTCGGTCACGCCATTGAAAAGCTCACCGGTTACGGCACGTGGCTGCACGGTGAAGCGGTGGCTGTGGGCACCGTTTTGGCGGCAGTGACCGCTGAAAAGCAGGGCAAAATCAACTGTGGGGATGTTAAGCGGATTCAAGATTTGATCCATCGAGCAGGACTGCCAGTCCGCATTGCCGGCATCAGTGCCTCAAAAGCGATTGAGGCGATGAAAGGTGATAAAAAGAGCACCAAAGGCGTTCCCCACTTTATTCTGCCGGTCGCGATCGGAACAACGGTGATCGAAGAGGTTCCCGAAGGCCTGATCAAGGAAGCCCTTCTGGAAGAAGGATATGAGCCATGATTACGGAAGGTTTTGAACTGGCGGATTACGCCTGTAGTTCTGCAAACTCTCGAGGGCGAGCGATTGAGGAAAAGAGCAGTACGTCGCGTACCGAGTTTCAGCGTGACCGCGACCGCATCATCCATAGTTCCGCTTTCCGCAGACTGGAATACAAGACGCAGGTCTTTGTAAATCACGAAGGAGATCTCTTCCGCACGCGCCTGACGCATACGCTGGAAGTGGCTCAGATTGCCCGCACAACCGCGACGCTTTTGAAGATCAATCCCGATTTAACGGAAGCCATTGCACTGGCGCATGATCTCGGCCACACGCCCTTCGGCCACTCCGGCCAAACGGCGCTGGATCGCTGCATGGCTGATCACGGCGGATTTGAACACAACCTTCAGTCGCTGCGAATCGTCGACCTGCTGGAGGATCAGTATCCGAACTTTGACGGACTGAATCTGACGTGGGAGACCCGAGAAGGGATTCTGAAGCACTGCAGCCGGGAAAACGCCCTGCGCCTCGGCGCTTTAGGCGAACGTTTCTTGAAAGGCGAGCAGCCTTCTCTTGAAGCGCAGCTCGTCAATATTGCCGATGCGATTGCCTACAGCACGCACGATATCGATGACGGCCTGCGCGTTGGCTACCTCGATGAAAAAGACCTCGTCGAAAACGTTCCGCTGTACGCCGAATACCATGCGCAAGTCGATGCGGAATATCCGGATATTCAGGAGCGCCGCAAGCAAAAGGAAGTGGTGAGGCGGCTGATCGGTTACATGGTCGATGACTTGGTCTCCACGAGTCGGGCCAATATTGAAGCCGCACAGCCGAAGTCTCCGGATGATGTCAGGGCTTTGAAGACGCCGCTGATTTCCTTCTCGAAAGAGGCCCAGGCTCAAATGAGGATTTTGAAGAGCACTTTAATGGACAAGCTCTACCGCCATTACCGCGTTTTGAGGGCGGTAGAAAAGTCCGCCAACATGATTACTCAGCTCTATCAAACTTTTGCCCGTACACCGGCACTGCTGCCGCCGCTCTACCAAGAACGGTCTAAGCGTTACGGTGTGGAGCGGACGGTGGCTGATTACATCGCCGGCATGACCGATCGATATGCGGTCTTAGAATTTAACCGGGTGCTGAATCCGGCTTTCGAAATCTGATTTAAAAGCGCAAAAAAAATCAGCCGATTCTCGAGAGGAGAACAGGCTGAAATTTTATGAGTTGATCGCGCTTAAACGATGGTGTTCATCTGTCCTGCATAGAGGATGAACAGACGCAAGCACATCATGCCGGCGATCGCACAGGTTCCTGCAAAGTAGAAGGAAACCTTGGACTCGGTATTTTTGCCTGCAATGAGAGACGCGATCAGCGGGATACCGAAACCGATACCGACGGCACCGACCCAGAAGACGACTGCCCAAATGCCGTCTGTGAAAGCGCTGAAGGCAAGTTTGGCAGATTCGTTGCCGGAGAGCAGGGCAATGGCGATCATGAACAGGCAGAAAGCCTCGGTTGCCATGACCGGCCATTCGGCCTGGTGCATTGCATGCATGTCGGGATCTTCTTCGCGAGCTCCGAAGCAGCAGGCGGCCAAAATCTTAGTGGCAGCCATACCGGCGGAAATACCGGACGCAACGAAGAGAGCGGGAAGAACAGCCGTGTTGATCAGCGGGAAACGGATCAGCGCAGAGATCAGGAAGCCGGTGTAGGCGCAGATGGCAATCGCCAGCACCATGACGACGGCATTGATCCAGACGCGGAATTTTTCCAGCCGGTCGCAGACCGGTTTAACCCAGCCTAACAGCGGCCACTTGCTGAAGGTATCTGCAAAGGACATCACCATAAGTACTGCAACCAGCGGGATATAGAAGAGCAGCAGCATGACGCCGATACTCATCACACTCGTCGGGTTGTAGTAGACCAGAATTCTCCAGAAGTACAGAGGATTGGTCAGGTCAAGTACTAAGCAGAGCATACCGAGCAGGATGGTTGCCAGACCGATAATGCTTGCAGATTTGATGATGGGCGTTGTTTCCGTCTTATGCCTAAAGAAATTAAGCATAAGGGCAACGGCAACCGCACCGCCCGAGATACCGGCTAAGAACAGATAGACGGCAATTGGCCAGGGCCATGCGATGCCCTCGGATAAACCTATTGTAAAGTTGATGGCTCCGTCCATTTAAATTTTCTCCTTCATCACCGGGATGTAACGCAGACTCGGTTCGGTACCAAGATAGGTGCGAACCCGGACGGCATCCTTCACGTCTAACAGCTTGGCGACGTAAGAGTTCGGATCGTTCAGATCGCCGAACGCCAAAGCACCGTAACGGCACTTAGAGACGCAGGCAGGATCCTCGCCCTTTGCCAATTTGGTATGCAGACAGAAGTCGCAGTTTTCAGCAACGCGGGTCTGTGGGTTGATAAAGCGGACGTTGTACGGGCAAGCGGCGATGCAGTATTTGCAGCCGACGCATTTGTCCGGGTCCATCGTCACGATGTTGGTTTCCGGATCGCGGTGAGCTGCCTGTGTCGGGCAGACGCGAACACAGGGCGCATCGAGACACTGCTGACAAGAAACACGAACATATTTGCGTTCGCAGTCGCAGGGCTCGATTTTTCCGCAGTACGGGCAAGCCGTTCCGGGTTCTCTCCCGTTCTGGCGCTCTAAAGCCAGACGGAACACACCGGCAGGTGTCTTGTTGGTTTCGGCGCAAGCTTCTTTGCATTCGCCGCAGCCGACGCACTTGTTCTGGTCAAAGACCATGACATAGTGGGGCTTGGCAGAACCTTGCGTTACTCCCTGAGCCTGAGCACTCTTAATGGGAGCGCTCTTTTTCTCAGAGCAGCCGGCCAGCGTGAGAACGAACAGAGAACCGGCAGTCGTGCCCTTAATGAAAGTTCGCCTGTTGATGGTACTCACAATGTATCTCCTCGGCGGAATAAATCCGCGCTATAGGAGCTCGGAAGAGCGGCCCAAAGACGCTCCCCCGGACTCCTTTATTTTGTTGCTATCTTGTTGTAACCGCCCTTGTCCATGATCTGCTGGGCTTTGGCAAGATAAGCCTGTGCGGTCTTAACTTGGTCAAGCAGATAGTTCTGGGCGTGCATACCCCAGGAACCGTCTTTCTTAATCATGGTTGCAATCTGGTCGGCTTTGTCGAGAAGAAGTCTGGCGTCGGTTTGGTCGGCTGGGCTCAGACGAGTAACTTCAAGAAGCTTTCTCATGCGGGGAATGGCTCCGGCGATTTCTTTGTAGCCTTCCTTGATCGGAGTCTGCCACTTCAGAGTTTCGCCGTAGACCTCTTTCTGATCCTGATAGATCAGGCCTTCGTCGAGTTTGGACGTTGCCGGGTTATGGCAGCCTTTGCCTTCGAAGACTGTGTAGTCGGCAGGCGTGTTGCGTGCGCAGCTCCACATCAGGTCAACGTATCCGTTTCCGTCTTCGTCCTTGGCCATGACATAGCCTTTGGCCGTGCCGTCCTTACCGACCTTGACTTCACCTTCAACCATAGAGGAGGCCTTCGGGTCGACAAGGATCTTGTAAGTATGGATGCGGCGCAGAGCCTTGGGGCCGGCAGCGTTCTGATCGGTCGAATAGTCGGCGGCAGAAGCAACGTTCGGCATATGGCAGGCAATGCAGTCGAGCTTGTCATGTGTATCGGTGTGCGCAAACACATCGGCCTGAACCGTATGGCAGTCCTGGCAGGTCTGACGGATGACGGGTTTGTTCACAACGGCCATCCAGGCGACGCCGTCAAGACTTCTCGGATCGTGACAGGTGTTGCAGCTCACGCCCTTCTGAGCATGGACGCTCATGAAGTGCTGATCGGCTTTTTCATGGTATGCCTTGCCGGCGAGCTGGGTCTTTTGGTCTTTGGTCAGATCAGGCTTGGCATCCTTAGCGATACCGAGAGAAGCCATGAACTCAGGTTTTTCGGGGATGTTGATTTGATTAACGTTGTAAGAACCTTCTGCGGCACAGGCGGCAGAAAAACCGATCGCTGCCAGGCAGGAGAGAGTTAACGTTGTAATTTTGGTAAGCATAGTATTTTGCACCTTTATGTCGGCGGCCCGTTCGAGGCGTTCCGCCGGGAGTCTTTACTAGAGCATCTGAGCTTCGCCCTGATCCATTTCCTCCGCGAGGAAGTCCGCCATAGCATCTTCAAGGTAAGTTGAAGAGTAGAGATACACGGTTCCGGCGGATGTCACGGTCACCCGAATGTCTTTGGCGTTGGGATCTTCAGCGATTCGATCGAGGACATCCTGGATCACGGTCGGATCGATTCGGAAGGGCGCAAATTCAAAGGTGAACACTCCGACGGGACGCGGATAGACGCGGGAACTTTCGCGAACCGTGTCCAAAATCTGCTCGTAAGGATTGTTCTGCGTAGAAAGCAGTCTGGCGTACGAGGCAGAAAGCAGCGGAGAGAAATGGTAATAGTGCTTGCTATCCCAGCTCGTGAGATCTTCAATGCCGTACTGACCTTTGAGTACTTCGGCTAAAACGGTTTCGAAGTACTCCGGCGTGATCTCTCTGGGTGCGGACTCAGCTTCCGCCGGCTCTTCCTTAAGGTCGGCAAGACTTAATTCGCCACTGAAGAGAGAACCGAACATCTGTCTGCGGGAGATCAGACGTCTGCGCTCTTTCTCTTCGGGGCTGTCGTCGGCCTTATTGCGCAGCTTTCTTTCCATTTCCGGGATGGCTTCGTATTCGGCCTTGATCTGAGAAACGGGAATGGGCTGTTGCAGGGGAGCCTTACTGAGGAATTCGTCTTGAAGGTCTTCGTGCGTTACCAGTTCAACCTTGCGGCTGTGTTCGGTAATCAGATCGATCAGCAGGACGATGTCAGCTTTGAGCTGGGCGGCATCCATTGCGGAGTTGGCTTCAGGGTGATTCATAATTTACTACTCTATTTTCCGGGGATTAAGCCTTCTTTCTGCATGACAGGGATAACGAATTCGAGATTGATATCCTTGTAAGCCTGTTCGGTCGGGGCGCCGGTGGCGGGATCCCAGTTGATCAGCTTGAAGAAGATATCGAAGCTCTTTTCAATGTCACCTTGATCCATACGGATCGTGCCTTTCGTGAATGCCGGTTTGTCCTTGGCATCTGTAAAGATCCAGGCCGGATAGAAGTCATGGTTCTTGCGCATATTGACTTCATTCATTTCGCGCATGGTGTAGGCGCGATGCAGCGTGAAGGCGCGGAAGCCGGCGTCATCAAGCTGCTTAGCAGTTGTATTTCTGCCGGTTAAGGCGCGATAAACCTTGCCTTCCATGTCATCGTCACCGATGTAGTTTTCGGACTTGTTGGGAGACACAACCCACGGAGCCATCCAAGAGCAAAGACCGAGCATGTCGTGCAGTTCTTTGCGGCAGATGATCCAGCGCAGACGGCGCATCTTGGCTTCATTGGTAGGCGTGTAGTCGCCGACTTCGTCGACGGCATCGCCGCTTCCCCAGAAGTGTTCGGCAATCTGTTTCTTCACATTGATCGGCAGACCGCTGCGTGTGAAGTTCACGGTGCCGTGGCACATCGGGTCACGGTTGTAGAGGCAGTTCAGAACCACGCCGACCTGACCGTCGTCTTCGTTGGCGTGATGTTTCGGATGGCCGAGACCCCAGTAGTTTGTGGATTTGTCTGTGGACCAGTCGGATTCGGGGATGCCGAAGTGGCCAAGCATGTAAGGCGTGCTTTCGCCGAGCCACTTGCCCATTTCACCCTGACGATAGGCGATGCGCTGGAACAAATCCTGCAGGAAGGAAGCGTCGCAGTCTTCAATCTTCTGCCAAGGAATGGAGTTGTATTCCTTTTCAGGAAGAACCTTCTTCCAGAGGCCCTTGACGTACATCTTCTTGAAGTCGCGGTGAAGCTGACCGTAGTTGCACCATACGCCGAGGTCGTCCATTGTCTGGATGCCGACCATGGAAGCCTGACGGGCTGCCGGCAGGTCGCGTTTCGTGGCAATCTTCGGGAAGATCACGCGGCCGAAGTACAGAGACATACAGGTCTGTTCGGTCATCTTATTGATGTGATAGCGGGCAGCAGCTTCTTCGTCTTCAACGATCGAGTAGCAGCGCAGCGGGCAGGAGTAGCAGCCGTTGTTGCGGACCTGAATCTTCAAACCCTGAGGTTTGCCGAGGAAGAACTGGCTGGCGCACCAACGGTAAGAAATCTTGTTGGGGCTGCGCATATCTTCACCGAGCGTGATCGGCGGATTGGCTTTCTGCCAAACGTTGCCCGGCATACCGTTCCAGCGGCTGCCCGGGGCCCAGAATTCAAACAGGGGGTTCGGGGCGGACGGAACGACGTGCTGGTTCAGAGAACCGAACAGATCGATGTTGCGTTCGGTGATCTTCTGCCATTCTTTCTTGTCGGCATGAATGTGGATCGGCTGGTCGCCGATGATAACGACGCCTTTGAGTTTCTTGGATCCGAAGACGGAGCCGACACCGCCGCCGGAATGCTGACGGGCGCTGATGAGCACGGACATCGGAACGAGGTTTTCACCGGCCGGTCCGATCACGGCGATAGAAGCCATCGGAGAGGTCCGGTCGGCAAGCATCTGCTGTGCACGACGGGTGCCCTGGCCCCAAATGCCTTTGGCGTCGCGCAGTTCGACTTCGTCGTTGTTGATGTAGAGGTAAACCGGTTTTTCAGATTTACCTTCGATGATGATGAAGTCATAGCCGGCCTGTTTGAGGCGTGCAGCCATGTCGCCGCCGATATGAGCGGAGGCAATCATCGGCATCGGATAGATTGTCGGATAAATGGTCGTAATGGAAGTACGGCTCGAGCAGAGGGCGCCGGATCCGGAGAAGGGTCCCGGAGCGATCACGAGCTTGTTGGCTTCATCAAGCGGCTGAGTCTTCGGAGGAACTTCGTCCCAGAAAACACGGTAGCCCAAAGCAGTTCCGCCGATTTCGTCTTTAAATCTCGGGAACGTCGGTTCTTTGGTGATTTTGCCGGTTGTTAGATTTACACGCAGGCCCTGACCGGTGTAGCCATATCTTTTTTGAATATTGTCCATAGCAGTTCCTTAGAGATTTAATTAACCATGGCAGACCGAGCACTGGTTAGCATTTTCTTCAGGCAGATAGCCGTGGGTCGGACGTCTTGCGGGTTCGCCGGAACGATCCTTCCAAGGCATATAGGTCAGAGCGGCAGCCGGGCAGGCTTTCACGCATTTCGGTTCGCCGTCGCAAAGGAAGCACTTGCTGGCTTTCTGTTTTTCGCGGTCGAAGCTCATCATGTCCCACGGACAGGCTTTCTGGCAGAGTCCGCAGCCGATGCACTTGTCTTCATCCACATAGCGGGCGCCGGTCTTGGGGTCGACGCGGATGGCACCCTGCGGGCAGGCATTAGCACAAGGGACAGGGTGGGCGCACTGACGGCAGGTGTCCTGATAGACAGTGCTGTCGCCCCAAACGCCCTGCAGAGGACGTGCACCGGGGTTGCCCGGACCGTACCAAATATTGCGGCCGATACGAATACGAGCCAGAACCGGGTCGTTCTTACCGTCGTTAAATTCGGTACAAGCCATTTCGCAGCGCTGGCAGTCGACGCAGAGAGAGGGATCGCCGACGATTAAGCCCTTTGGAGTTTCCAAAATAATGTAGGGCTGAGCGCCGGTCTGCGCGCGGGATTGATTCATAGCAGCAAATGCTGCGGTTACGGTAGCTACCTGCAGGAAGCCGCGTCGAGTAATGTCTTGGGGCAGATTTACCCGAGACATTAGGTCTTTCAGATCAAACATGATTTCAATTTCTCCTGATGGAGGAACGACAGAGACTGTCGCAGAGAGAGAACGCAGGGACGAAGCTAGGAGAGACCCTGCGAGTCCGTTGTGGTGCAGAGATTATAAGTGTTATGGACGTAACTTGGCATCCAGTCGTATGGTTCAGAAAGGTGAAGCAGTCGGCGTAATCGCTGCCCAAT